>JAYVXJ010000602.1:0-5034 GCA_043785285.1 Chitinophagaceae bacterium | reverse complement strand
AATGCAGATAGATCTTATGACCCCGCTTGAAATAGACAGCATCATTCAAAACGGGAAACTGCTTCATTTTTTAAGAGGTGGGAATGCTTTTTTCGTTCAGATGACCGGACTCCGGAAAAAGGATACCTATGAGACCATCTCCGTTTATTACAGAGGGAAACCGGCCATTTCTAAAAATCCGCCATGGAGCGGAGGTTTTATCTGGAAGCGGGATAGCCTTGGAAACCCTTTTATTTCAACAGCCTGCCAAACCGTAACCAGTGAACAAATCTGGTCTTATATGAATAAGGCCTCAGGTGTTGATTTTAGCAATGTGTTCAGGCAATATCCGACCACAACGGAGATTCCCGTACTGGAATATAAGATAGACAATAAAACCCTTTTTTACCGTTGGACTCATGTGATAAAAGGATTTAATATGCCGCTGAGGGTTATGTTGTCGCCGGACCGCTATAGCCTGATACAACCTGAAGCCAAATGGAAAAAGGTCGTACTGGATTTGCCTGATCTATCGGATTTTAAGGTGGATGAAAATTTTTACATCCTTTCAAAGAAAATCCCACAATAACTCTTTTAACATGTTTGAAAGAAAGACCTATACCGAGCGCAGGCGGAAATTAATAAAGGATATTGAAGAAGGATTGATTTTGTTGCTGGGTAATGAAGAGAGTGGCATGTCCTATAAAGACAATTGTTATCCTTTCCGGCAGGACAGCAGCTTTCTTTATTTTTTTGGCATTGACAGACCGGGGCTCGCTGCCGTAATTGATGTTGACAATAATAGCGAAATAATATTCGGGGATGACCTTTCCGTGGAGCAAATGGTTTGGACAGGATATCAGGAACCCCTTAAAATGCAATCAGAAAGAACAGGCGTTTTGACTGTTAAAAGCACGGGCCAGTTGAAGGCGGTTGTTCAGCATGCACGCAAACAAAAAAGAAAAATTCATTACTTACCTCCTTACAGGGCAGAGCATAAAGAGAAATTGGATTTCTTATTGGGTGAGTTCCCTGATTTAATAAAGCAAAAGAGCTCCATCGATCTTATTAAAGCCATTGTTTCCCAAAGATCAGTGAAATCTGCGGAGGAAATAGAAGAAATGGAAAAAGCGGTTAACCTGACCATTGATATGCAATTGACCGCCATTCAATTTGGAGGGGAAGGGGTATCAGAAGCACAGATTGCCGGCAGCATGCATTCGGTGGCATTAGGGGCAGGCGGCGATCTTTCTTTTCCTATCATTCTAACGGCCAATGGTCAGATATTACACAATCACTATAGTACCAGGATTCTTCGCCGCGGGGAACTTGTTTTAAGCGATTGCGGGGCTGAAACACCCATGCATTATGCTGGCGATTTAACCAGGACATTTCCGGTAAATGAAACATTTACCAGCATGCAAAAAGAGATTTACGATATTGTTTTAAACGCGCACGAGGCGGCGACAAATTTATTAAAGCCAGGTAAACCCTATAAAGAAGTTCATCTTTTTGCCTGTGAAAAATTGGTGGATGGCCTGCAACAGATTGGTTTGATGAAAGGTGATAAAAGCGAAGCAGTCGCCAAAGGGGCACATGCTCTTTTCTTTCCTTGTGGGTTAGGGCATATGCTTGGGTTGGATACCCATGATATGGAAAACCTGGGCGAACAATATGTAGGTTATAATGATCAGTTGACACAAAGCACCCAATTTGGATTAAGATCTTTACGCCTGGGAAGACCTTTGAAGCCTGGATTTGTCATTACGGTGGAACCGGGACTTTATTTTATCCCTTCGTTAATTGATTTGTGGAAGTCTGAAAAGAAGTTTTTGGAATTTATCAATTATGGAAAACTAAATGATTATAAAAGTTTCGGAGGAATCAGAATTGAAGAAGATTTCTGTATCACAGCTAATGGTGCAAAGCTGCTCGGCAAAGACCTGCCTAAAACTGCTCATGGAATAGAAACGATGAGAACAGCATTAAGGAACAATTAAGATCCTACATCTTAAAGTAGTCATTAAGATAATTGCTTGGAGATTTACCAATGATACTTTTAAAAACACGGTTAAAATTTGTAACGCTGTTAAAACCGCAATTGTATGCCACACTGGCTATGCCTTCATGTGATCCTTCGGTGAGTTTTTTGCAGGCTTCATTTATCCGTACCTCATTTAGAAAGGACAAAAAAGTATGAAGGGTGTGTTTTTTAAAATACCTGCAGAAAGCATGTGGTGTCATATGGACCTGCCTGGCGGCGTCATTCAGCGTTATTGGTTTTGTGTAATTCTGCATAATGTAATTGTAGAGTGAACCTATGCGGATGCCCTCAGATTCGCTGTAGGAAAGCGGTTTTGAATAAGATAGGATTTCCAGGTTTTTTATTTTAGACAATGCATTGAGAAGATCTATAAAATGAGTCAGTTGTTCAGCGCCGGTTGTGTTTTTAATGCAAAGCATTTTATTGGAAAACTCTGTAACCTGTTCATCGGGTATTTTAGCTCCGGAATTGCAGCGGAATAGAAAGTCTTTGATACTTTTCATTTCCGGTAAATCAAAAAAGGAAGCTAGTTTTCCAAATGGGTTAAAAAAGATGATCAGGGAAGAACATCGTTTTTTACTTTTTGAAGAAAAGTAGGAGGAATCGCTTTTAAGGATGTGCGGACGATTTGCGCCAACCCAGTAAATTTCATTTGATCTGAAGGCATGCATATTGCTATCCACAACAATGGTGCCTTCGCCTTTTTGCACCCAGGTTAGTTGGATTTCATCATGCCTGTGAAGGTACGGGTAGAAATAAGGCAGTACATCTTTTTTAATGATGATGCTCTTGTCATGGCTGACAGGTATCGTAAATTGTAAAATTTTCATTTCATAAGAACATAAATGTACTCATTTGATTTTAAATAATAGTCGGATATTAATCGTATTTTGACGTAATGGCCTGACATGGGGTAATATCCGTTTATTATTGATCTAATACTCCCGAATGGTTTATTTGTTAATATCAGTCCATAATCTGTCATTTCACGGCAATGATATTTGCAGTCAGCCGATTAATTTTACATGATAGTCCTCCTCATGTTGAATGGTATTGGCTTTCCGGAAAGTAGGAAATGGAATAGACAAGCAGCTTAACTTTCAGTATGGATTCGAAAACTTTTTTTTGCATAGACGCACATACCTGCGGTAATCCGGTGCGGGTAGTGGCTGGGGGGAAGCCCTTCCTGGAAGGAGAAACCATGATGGAAAAGCGTCTTTATTTTTTAAAGCGATATGACTGGATCCGTAAAGGGCTGATGTTTGAGCCGCGCGGTCATGACATGATGAGCGGAAGCATCCTCTATCCACCTCATGATCCCCAAAACGATGCAGGGGTTCTGTTTATTGAAACAAGCGGCTGTTTGCCCATGTGCGGACACGGAACCATCGGAACCGTGACGATTGCTATTGAAGAAGGTTTAATTGTTCCAAAAGAATCCGGCAAACTGAGGTTGGAAACCCCTGCCGGACTGGTTTTGGTGGAATACCGGGAGGAGGGAAATAAAGTAAAGTCTGTTCGCCTGACGAATGTGACTTCTTTTCTGTTTGCTGAAAATATGGAAGTGGATTGCCCTGACTTAGGAAAGCTGCGCGTGGATGTGTCTTACGGCGGTAATTTTTATGCTATAGTAGATGTTCAGGAAAATTTTCCTGGACTCGAATTTTTTAAAGCCGATCAACTGATCAGCTGGAGCCGGGCTTGCCGTGAACAACTGAACCTGCAACATGAATTTATTCATCCGGAAAATGACAATATTCGGGGATTGAGTCATCTCTTGTGGACGGGCAAGACCCTCTCTCCGGAAGCTTCTGCGCGGAATGCCGTTTTTTATGGTGAGAAAGCCATCGATCGTTCTCCCTGCGGCACCGGCACATCAGCCCGTATGGCTCAATGGTATGCGAAGGGAAAATTAAAAAAAGGGGACGAGTTCATCCACGAAAGCATCATTGGTTCCCGGTTTACCGGACGCATTGAAATGGAGAAAACGATGTGCGGAAAACCGGCCATTGTGCCCAGCATTGAAGGATGGGCTAAAATATATGGATACAATACGATTATTATTGACGAGGATGATCCTTTTGCCCATGGCTTCCAGGTACTCTGAATAAATTTTATTCTATGAAAGCGGTTATTGTCGGTGCTGGCATCATGGGATTATGCTCTGCCTATTATCTGCAGCAAAGTGGCTGGGAAACCTGCATCCTGGAGAAGGGTGACCTGGAAGACAATTGTTCTTACGGTAATGCGGGTATGATTGTGCCCAGCCATTTTATGCCGCTGGCCTCACCTGGCATTATTTCTCAGGGAATCAGATGGATGATGGATTCAAAAAGCCCTTTCTATGTAAAGCCTTCATTCAATCCGGATTTGTTGAAATGGGGATTCCGTTTTATCCGCAGCGCTAATAAAAAACAAGCTGAAGCGGCGGCTCCTTTTCTCTGCGCCCTGCATTTGTTCAGCAAACAGTTGTATGAAGAATTGGCAGAACAACAAGGATTTGATTTTGCGCTTGAAAAGAAAGGAATCATGATGTATTATAAAACGGAAAAAACGGGAGAAGAGGAAGTCCATCTCGCCGGAACGGCGCTTAAACTCGGCCTGGATGTAAAACCTTTAAGCCGCAAGGAAGCGCAATGCTTGGAGCCTGCAGTGGAACTCGATGTATTGGGGGCAGTCCATTACCGTTGTGATGCACATCTTTATCCCAAAAAATTAATGCAGCAACTCAGGCAGTCACTGGAAAACGGGGGTGCCTTGTTCAGGCCCAACCACACCGTTACGGGAATCGAGACCGGCAAAAGGGAAATAAAAAAGATCCTGACTGACCAGGGAGATTTTGAGGGAGATCTGGTTGTGATCACCGGAGGGTCATGGCTTCCTTTCCTGAGTAAGATGGCGGGTGTTTATATTCCGCTCATGCCCGGGAAAGGCTATTCAGTAACTCAATTTCATCCGGAAAAAAAGCTGGAGATCCCGGCTATTCTCTGTGAAGCAAAGGTAGCCATTAC
>JAYVXJ010000601.1:0-5040 GCA_043785285.1 Chitinophagaceae bacterium | reverse complement strand
CTACTATGATGGATTCCGAAATCTCAGACAACTGATCAATCGCATTCAGTGTGGGCGGATAATATTCAGGGTGACTATAAATCAACATCAGCATTACTCCTTTTTGCCTGATATTCTTCATTTTACCTTACTAAATTTTTTAAAAATGCGGTATACCTGTCGCCATAATCTTTCCAGGTGTTTCCTTCCAATACGGTTTCCAACGCTTGTTTTTTCATCTGGGCCAGCTTTTCCCGGTCTCTGTATAATAATTCTATGTTTTGTGAAATGGCCCGGGAATCTCTTATCGGAACCACGAATCCATTTTCCCCATTCCTGATCAGATCACTACCACCTGTATTGGTTGTGGTAATCACCGGAACACGGCAGGCCATGATTTGGGGTATAACCATTCCAAATCCGTCTTCCACAGAAGGAATAACTCCGACATCAGCTGACCGGATATACCCGGGAAGTTTATTATGATCAATATGCCCTAAAAAATTCCAATTATTCTTCCGGTAACCGTTACAATACCGATTAAACCCTTTCTCCATTTTTCCGATAAAGCAGACTTCATATTGATCCTGTGGAATGTTTAATAAATTCAATGCCTCAAACAAATAGGGCAGTCCCTTTCTATAAGATAAAGTACCCAGATACAAAATTTTGAAACACGATCCACGCTTTTCTTCCGGTTGTATTCCGACATCGATAAATTCTGTCTTTACTCCATACATGTTCAGAAATAATTTTTTTTCCGGAATACCTTTTTCCAAAAATGTTCTTTTCACAAAAAGAGAAGGAACCGAAATATAATCTGCTTCCTCATATTCCTTCAATTCTTTACTGATCACATCCGGATGTGTATAAAACCGGAGACCATAACGATCATATTCCTGGGTTAATATATTATTCTGAAACTGGATGTGTGAGGACCCGCGCTCTACTATGGTAATCATTCCGGCATTCTTTGCCACCCTTATGGAATGCAGACTCATACCACTCCACCCGATAAAAATCTTACTCTTACTGGATTTTATTTGCTTTGCAACCCACATGTCGAAAAGGTTGTTCCAAATATGAATCTTTGCCTGCCAGAATTTCACCGGAACCGCTAAAAGTTGGTTCGTATGCATATTTGTGGCTGTGATATTTTCCTTGTCCTGGCGCTTCACAAACTGCTGCATCAGGTTATTTTTCTGAGATGCATAAGTTGTATAAAAATCATCCAGAATATGATTTGCTTCCATTTGCTCAGCTAACGAAAAGGCATGCAGTTTCGCACCGCAGGAAATAGTTACCATCTCTTATTTAAATGCTTCCTCCAGCACAGCTTTCTGCTTATGAATACTTAAACTCTCCATTGCATATCTTGAAATATCCGATTCACTTAAACCGTCATTTCCGCTCTGGGACAATAGTTTTTCTAAAATATTTTTCAGTGCATCCACATTCCCTTCTTCAAAAAGATATCCATGACCGCTTATCAGATCCGGCAAGGCACCGCTATTGGAGGCGATCACTGTTCTTCCACAGGCCATGGCTTCGGCTGCAACCCTTCCGTATTGTTCTTTCCAGGCGGGAATGGTTACCGAGGGAACCACGACAATGTCCGACGCATTCATATAGGCTGCGATTCCCGTATGGGACGGATTGATAAAGACCACCCGGCTCACAATCCCTGCCTGTTGTAATAGCTGATTGATCTCTGCATGATAAGATGAAGTAGCCGGATCAAAAAAATCCATCATAAGTTGCCACCCATATTGTTTCAATTCCCCCAGAGCCTGGATGAGGTTATGAATTCCTTTCTCCGGTGTGAGCCTTCCAAAATAAGAAACTACTTTATCCTGCAAGTTTAATTTTTCCCTGATCTGCGATCTGGCTTCCGTATCCGGGAAAAAATATGCGGGATCGAAGCCCAGGGTCATATGTCGTACATTCAGATAGCCTTCCTGTTTAAAAAGTTTTTCGCCATCATGATTAACAGTGAATACACCATCCACTAATTTTACTGTTTGCCACAACATGGCTCTCTTAATTATTGCTGCAGGCATGGCTTTCCAGCCCCTGCGCCCGATGGCTGATGAAATATCCATAGGCAGGTTTTCATTAGAAACACAAAACAACCTGGCGCTATTTTTCTTGGCCCATCTTCCCAATTGAATCGTGAGTCGGCTTACCGGATCATTGTCAAGCAAAATGATCCTTGGCCGTTTTTGCCCCAGCAACCCAATCAAAGATTCAAAAAGGTAGGTGCGGGGATTGGTGCCGATCAAATTCAGGTAGTGTAATGGCGGATCTTCCGGCTGCGGCGACTCGGCCATTTTTTTTCCAGTAGAAAAAATCAGCGCTTTCGGGACAACGATCTCCACTTTCCATCCATCCTTTGCAAATAAATGATATACGTTCCGGTTAATGGCGGTAAAGCAGGCATGAGATACGACGAGCAGATCAATCAACGTTTGGAAAAGTTTTCTTTACAGAATTCTAAAAGTTTTTCCAGTTCCATAGTAACGTCATTCTCCATCCGGTATCCTTCCAATAATAACCGGTCAATTGAATAAAACAATTCCGGTTCTTCTGAAGGAGCGCAACCTGATGGCAATTCCAAGGCGATATTTCTTTGAAGTATGGTAACAGCAGATTGCACGATTGCGTCAGCCATATCCATCACCCGCATGCTAATCCCTGAGCCCAGATTATAAATGATATGATCGCTTTTATTTGAATGTATCAACATGTTTGCAACCACTTCCTCCACATCTGATAAACAAATAAAATCCCGGAATTGACAACCATTGGAGTGCAGAGTCAGTTTGCCTTTTTCAACTGCTTGTCTGCATAAGTCATTTGCCAGCAGAGTCCAACGATTAACACGCACAGAAACTGGCGCCCCAAAGGAATTGGAAAGTCGGAACACGGTACCCTGGATCTTTTTTTGTTTTGTTGCGGCCACAACATAATCCTCAGCCGCCCGATGGGTAATGGCATAAGGATGTGTTGGTACAGGTAATGTTTCTTCTGTGATGTTTCCCCGTAAAGGCGAGCCATAAATATGTGCAGTGGAAAAATAGATAAAACGTTCTACTTTTTGGTTAATGCTGTTTTCCAGAATCATCCGCGTTTCATCTACATTCACCCGAATGGCTTCCGATGGGAATTTCACACAACCCAATTCATTCAATGCTGCCAGATGAATGACGGTATCTATGAATGCCGGGAAAGTTTCGGGATAAAATAATAAAGCATGATCAATCCGCCTCACGTTACCATGTAAACGCAGTATAATGTCAGGCACTTTTTCCCTGGATGATACCCACACTTCGTGCTCTTCCGCAAGCCTTCGGGTCAACCGGCCACCAACAAATCCGAATCCTCCTGTAATTAATATTCTACTCACACAAATTCGTGATAGGGAATCAACTCATTTTGTATAGGCAGTTTTTCCGCCTCCGCGGGATCGTGCGGGATGCTGGCAATATTCAAGAGCATATTTACTTCATTCGACAATCCCTGGAATGCCATCCAGATGCCCGGAGGCACAGTTAACCTTTGATAATTTTCTTTTGAGAGAATGATTTCCTGGATGGTTTGAAAGCTTTTGCTATCGTCCCGATCATCATACAATACAAAGCGAATGGCGCCTGAAGGCACAACCATATTCAATACCATTCGGCGATGTTTCTTCCAGCCTTTGACAGCATTCATTTGAACCGTGGAAAAATAAGCTTCCCCAAACCCATGAAAAGACGATTCTTGTTGTTTTAATGCATGCATTACGTTTCCCGAATCGCCGAAAATAATTCCGAGTGGTGTGAGTAACACATCATTTATAACACCCATGCAATGGATTTTTTCCTGGCTGCTTCCGCATATTCCTGAATCTGGTTCAGTGTATAGCCAATGATTTCTTTCTTATTGCTATTATAAAAATGATTGTACCATTCTCCGGTAAACCTGGCTGTGGTTGCAAAATCCAAGGCAGGCTTCCATTGCAAATAATACAATGCTTTATCACAGTTCAATTTAAGTAAACCCGCTTCATGGAAACCGCTGCTCTCCGCAATTTCAAAATACTCTTTTAAGAAACCAGATTTCCAGAATTTATTGACAGCCAGTAATAATTCAAGAACGGTATGATTCTGATCCGCCGCAGGGCCAATATTAAAAGGTTCTCCATTGATATCTCCTTCTGTCTCTGCCAGGATTTGTCCCGCCCGCAAATATCCGCTTAGCGGTTCCAGCACGTGCTGCCAGGGACGGGTGGAATTGGGGTTTCGTATCTGTACTGATTGTTGTTCGTTCCAAGAGCGGAAACAATCCGGTATGATGCGGTTGAGCGCCCAATCACCACCACCAATCACGTTTCCTGCACGTACGATTGTTATACGCACTTTTGAATTCGGCTTTTTAAAATAAGAATGAAAATAAGTTTTGATCACCAACTCGGATGCGCCTTTGGAAGCGCTGTAAGGATCTTTTCCGCCCAGGGCATCCTGTTCGCGGTATCCCCAGATCCATTCTACATTATCATAACATTTATCGCTGGTGATGATTACGGCGTTGCAGGGATTTGTAACAGTCCGGAGTGCTTCCAGAATATTTGCTGTGCCTAATGTGTTTGTCTGAAAAGTCGCGATTGGGTCTTCGTAAGAAACCGAAACGATGGACTGAGCCGCAAGATGAAAAACAAAATCTGGTTGCACCCGTGTAAAGATTTCCTTCATCCGCAAACCATCACAGATATTCGCAAAATGGTGATTTGTCTTCTGTGCCAGTCCAAGTTCTTCAAAAAGAGAAGGGTTAGTTGGAATATCTTTGGAAATGCCGATCACTTTTGCCCCTAAAGAATGCAACCAAAGGCTCAGCCAGGATCCTTTGAAACCGGTATTACCGGTTACAATGATCTTCTTATCCTTATAAATATTGTTGAACATAGATCAATTCTTAAACTCCTGTTTTTTTTCCACTGGAATCAGTAACATTTTGCCCCATACGCCGTCAGTATGCATATAATTCCTGTCTTTATGCAATATCCATTTATTATTATCTATC
>JAYVXJ010000600.1:0-5041 GCA_043785285.1 Chitinophagaceae bacterium | reverse complement strand
TCCTTTCCAAATAGTTCCTGCTAGCTTCCATACAACACCCAAACCTAATACTGTATATATTAATGTGTTTTTAACATTTATTATTGAAAAACACTTTTTCATCACTTATCTTAAGGTAGCGACCCGAAATTATTTTTGGCAGGCAGTGTTAAAAACCCCCTGTTCCCAGGAGGGCTTTTGTTTGTTTATGAAGTCCATAAATTTTAATTGGGAAAAATTCTTGTACAGGATGTTTCCGGATCCATTATTCCATTCGTAAATGAGTAGCCGGATTGGCCACTGGGTTACTTAATGAAATTCAATTTTCAAAATTGTTGTTTAACGCTACACCCATTAGTTTTGCAGACTATGATCGTATTTGCACCGCTTATCGCAGAAAAGCTAAAGATCCGTTCCCAACAAGCTGAAACCGTATTGGCGTTGCTTGCCGAAGGCGCCACTATTCCTTTTATTGCCCGTTACCGGAAAGACAAAACCGGTGCTCTCGATGAAGTGGTAATCCGGCAGATTCAGGATGAATCAAAATCGATGAAAGCTTTTACCGAAAGGAAAGCAGCGATAGAAAAATCTATCAAAGAGCAGGAGAAAATGACTACTGTCCTGCAGGAGAAACTGGATCATGCGCTGACCCTGGTGGAACTGGAGGATATCTACCTGCCTTATAAACCTAAGCGGAAGACAAAAGCACAGGCAGCCCGCGAAAAGGGATTAGAGCCGCTGGCTTTACTGATACTGGAACAAAAGCCCATGGATGTTATTGCCGTTGCGGAAACTTTCATTAAAGTAGAAATAAAAACGTCAGAAGAAGCTTTACAGGGCGCCCGGGATATAATAGCTGAATTGATTAATGAGCAGGAATCCGTACGTACTAAAATGCGTAGGCTTTTTGAAGAAACGGCGAATCTGGAAAGCAAAGTGCTTTCCGGCAAGGAAGCAGAGGCAGTAAAATTTAAAGACTATTTTGATTATTCCGAAAAGATCTCCACGATTCCTTCCCACAGAATACTAGCGGTGTTGAGAGGATTTATGGAAGGATTTCTGAGGATGGATATTTCACCCGAAGAAGAAGTCGCACAGGAAATGATCGAAGCGCAATTCATCAAAAGCTCGGGTGCATCAGCTATGGAAATAAAAAAAGCCATCAAAGATGGATACCGGCGTTTATTGCAACCCGGAATGGAAAGCGAATTCAGGATGGCATTAAAAACAAAAGCCGACGAAGAAGCCATTACGGTTTTTGCAGAGAACCTGCGCCAGTTATTATTGAGCTCGCCGCTGGGATCTAAAAGAGTACTCGCCATTGATCCTGGTTACCGAACCGGTTGTAAAGTGGTTTGTTTAAATGAGCAGGGTGATTTGCAAAAAACAGATTTAATCTATGTGCATGAAGCGGGCCGTGTGCAGGAATCGGAAAATAAAATCAGGAATCTGGTCAGGCAATTTAACATAGACGCTTTTGCCATTGGAGATGGTACAGCCGGTCGTGAAACTGAACAATTTATAAAAAAACTTATGCTGGGGCTTCCGGTATTTTTAGTGAATGAAGATGGGGCTTCCGTCTATTCCGCATCAGAGACGGCTCGCGAAGAATTTCCAGATCATGATATAACGATCAGGGGAGCCGTTAGTATTGGGAGAAGACTCATGGACCCGCTGGCAGAACTGGTGAAAATTGACCCGAAAAGTATTGGTGTGGGCCAGTATCAGCATGATGTAAATCAATACCGGTTAAAAGAAAGACTGGATCAAACCGTTGCCAGTTGTGTAAATACGGTAGGCGTAAACCTGAATACAGCAGGAAAACAGCTATTGAGTTATGTAAGCGGGATAGGGGAGAGTCTGGCGGATAATATTGTAAAGCACAGAACAGAAATCGGAAAATTTACGGATAGAAAACAATTGTTGAAGGTAGCGAGGTTGGGCGACAAGGCTTTTGAACAGTGTGCAGGATTTTTGCGAATCAGGCAGGGAAACAATCCCCTGGATGGAAGTTCAGTTCATCCCGAAGCATATCCCTTAGTGGAAAAAATGGCCAGTGATTTTGGTTTGGAAGTAAGTGCGCTGATCGGCAAGGAAGAATTAATTAAGCAAATCGACCCAAAGAAATATGTAACAGGAACTTCGGGAGAGCATACCATAAAGGATATATTAAATGAATTAAGAAAGCCAGGACTTGATCCGCGAACGGAACTGGAGGCTTTCGAATTTGCCGACATTTATAAAATGGAGGATGTTAAGGTTGGCATGATCGTGCCCGGTGTGGTTACGAATATCACCCGGTTTGGTGCATTTGTAGATATTGGTGTTAAGCAGGACGGACTGGTTCACGTAAGCGAAATCGCTCATCGGTATATAACCGATCCCAGTGAGGTATTAAAGCTCAGTGATAAGGTGCAGGTAAAAATAACGGAAGTGGACTTGTTAAGAAAACGAATTGCTTTGTCCATTAAACAGGCACAGGAAATACCTGAAAAAAAGCGGAATGCTCCCGCCAAACCGGAATCTAAAAAACCCATTCCTTCATCCAACTCTATGGCTGATGCGCTGAATGCCCTGAAGAAAAAATTCGGGAATTAGGTGAATGGTCTCCTGGTACTGGCTGAGTTTGCTTTAACGGATGTTCTGATAATTGCCATTTCTTTTTCTCTTCACCCATTTCCAAACCTCAAACCAACCTACAGAAAGTATAGCCGTAATAGTGCAGGTGACAACAGAAATAAAAGAAAGCGGAGCAATCTTAAAGAAAGAAGCAATGGCTGGGATATAAAGCATCCCGGCGAGAATAACCAGCGTAGCCGCAATGATTAATACCATTAAATTGTTTTTGTTTTTCATTTCTGCAAGGAAGGAATAATAAAAAGAACGGTTTACCAGCGTGAGAAAAATATTGGAAAGAACAAGCGTACAGAAAACCATGGTTCTCGTAGCCACCTCATCAAATCCTTTATTTACACTTAACTGATAAATAAATAATACTCCGGCAGTAATGAGTAATCCCTGAACGATACTAATGCTCATTTCACGAAGGGATAGAAAAGTAGTTGTTAAGGCACGGGGCGGCATTTTCATTGCATTTTTTTCGATTGGCTCACTTTCATACACAATAGAACAGGTTGGTCCCATTACCAATTCAAGGAAAATGACATGCATGGGCGTAAAAATTACAGGATAAATCCAGCCAAGGAACAGAGGTAATGAAACGGTTAATATGATGGGTATATGTATAGAAATGATATACTGCACAGCTTTTTTAAGGTTTGTATAAATCCTGCGACCCATTGCTACCGCATCAACTAATTTTGACAGGTCATCATCTACCAGAATGAGTGCGGCCGCCTGTTTGGCCATCTCTGTTCCTTTTCGACCCATCGCTACACCAATATGGGCGGCTTTTAAGGCAGGTCCGTCATTTACGCCATCACCGATCATAGCCACAATCTCCTTTCCTTCTTTCAAAGCGTTAATAGCAACGAGTTTGGCTTCCGGAAACATCCGGCTAAAAATATTTATTTCTTTTAGTTTAAGTTGAAGGGTATCCACCGGTAGTTTCATCAGTTCCTCGCCGTCAATCGACAATTCTGCATGTTGTAATCCGGCTTCTTTTGCAATAGTCCTGGTGGTTGCTGCATTATCTCCTGTTATGATTTTAATGGAAATACCAGCTTCGTAAAATTGACCAAAGACAGAACTTATATTTGTTTTAGGTGGATCGTAAAAAGCGACAAGTCCAAGTAAAAGAAAAGGAAGTTGTTGTTGCTGCCCGGGATAATCATTGCCTTTAAAAGAAGATGCTGCTACGCCCAGAATACGATAACCTTTTTCTGCCAATGTCTTTACCTGCTCCTGGGCCTCTTTTTTATCTGTTTCTGAAAGTGTACAAACGCGGAAAATGGCCTCCGGTGCACCTTTGGCGGCAATAATGCGATTGCCTTGCTGGTTCTCAAACAAATGGGTCATCATTGGTGGCTTACCATTCAGGGGGTATTCGTGTATCATATGGTAAGCACTTCGTTCGTCGTCTGGAACAACCGCTTCATACGTTTTGTGTAAAGTCTTTTCCATTGGGTCGAAGGGAACGGGTTCACTGGCCCACATCGCATAACGGATTACTTTAATTGGAGCTTCGTCCTTCCAGGTTTCATTTTCATATAAGGCGTGGTTAGCCAAAACATAAACACTTTGCAAACTCATTCTGTTTTCCGTTATGGTACCCGTTTTATCTGTACAGATTACCGTGGCACTACCCAGGGTTTCCACTGTTCGTGTCTTTTTAACAATAATTCCCAATTGCATCAACCGCCAGGAGCCTAATGCCATAAAAGTGGTAAATGCAACCGGGATCTCTTCGGGTAAAACAGACATGGCAAGCGTGAGACCTTCCAGTAAACTGCCAGGAATACTGCCATTCTTCAGAAAGCGTACAAGCCAAACCAGTAAAAAGACAATAAATCCTGCCAGGGTCATTACTTTTACAAATCTTTGGATCTGTAGTTGCAGGGGTGTGGGTCCTTCTTTTATGTTTACCAGCGCATCTCCCAGTTTACCTATTTTTGTTTGATTACCGATCTTTTCTGCCTGGTAAATAGCAAGACCCGATACGACCAGTGTGCCGCTGAAAACCTGATTATCTTCATCATCAGCCGATTTAAATACAGCGTAAGCTTCGCCGGTAAGCATAGATTCGTTTACCGAAAAATCGTTACTGTGCACGATCTTTCCATCTGCATTAATAGGGTTACCTTCTTCTACCTGTAACATATCTCCTACAACGATTTCTTTTGTCGGGATATTTCGTAATTGGCTGTCTCTGATCACCTTACTTAATGGCGCATTTATTTTTTGTAAAGCCTCCATTGCTTTTCGACTGCGGGTGTCCTGATAAAAAGATATGCCGGAAACCATGACGATTGCTGCCAGCATAAAATAGGCCTCCCTATTCTGTTTCATGCTGAAGTAAATAATGGTTACCGCAACTAAAAGAATCAGCATAGGTTCTTTTAGTGTTTCCAGTAAAGCCTGCCACCATTCCTGGCCGCTTGCA
>JAYVXJ010000599.1:0-5051 GCA_043785285.1 Chitinophagaceae bacterium | reverse complement strand
TGAAGAACAAACCTGTACTGAAAAAGTAATTATTAAAATCCAACACCTGTAGAAAAACCGGTAAGCAGTTTCCAATTTCCGTGTCAAAACCAACTGCATTACTCCAGTACCCTCCTGCTAAATTTTCTGAAATCTCAATTTAGCAGGAGGCGCATGTAAGAGAACCCCCTCACTGTTTTAGACGATGTTTAGCTGACGGTTCACAGCCTTTAGGTGCGAATCCGCACATGGTATCCGTCAACCGTCATCCGTCAACCTTCCTTTATATTTGCTTCATGTACTTTTCATTCGACAAAAATGCCGGAGATGGTTCGAACAAACCCTCCCGAAAGAAACCCATTTTTCCGGTCAGTGATTTGTTGCGGGACTATCTGAAACAACACGGCAGGGAAGTAAAACTTCCGGTTTCCTATAACGATCTCCGGCTGATTGCATATGCTGTTCCATTGAAAGATAAAAACGGAAAGGATACTTTGTGGGAAACGGTGTCCTACGACATGCAGCACTGGCAATATATCCGGGCCGGACTGGTGAAAATGTACGCGATCCTGAAAACAGAAGGCGATCTTACGTTCAGTAAACACCTGGATGTGGCACGTGTGGATTTCTGCAGCTTTGCCAATTCCAGTCCTTTCCGCATACGGATAGTAAATAAATTCAACGACAACTACGATCATTATTATGTAAAACAGGCAGATGCTTCCCGCATTTACGGGCTCGAACTGGAGCACCTGCTTTCTCCCAACCGCATCACTTATTTCACCCACAACAATACCCTGATAGAAGAGCATATCCCGGGCATTCCCGGAGATGTGTTCATCACTAAATATCTCGATGAGCCTATTACCAACCGCATCCGCTTTGCCAAGGAATTTGTGAAATTCAATGAACGTTGTTTTGTACGATTGCTGGGCGATATGCGCTCTTATAATTTTGTGGTCAACATTACCCCGGATATAGAGGATTTTCAGTATCGCATACGGGCCATCGACTTCGACCAGCAATCCTATGAAGGCAGGAAGAATCTGTATCTGCCCCAATTTTTCAAAGAGAATAAAGCGCTCGTGGATCTTTGCATTCAATATTTAAACAAAGATTCCATTACCCAATATCAAACAGAAGAAAGAACCATGATGGCTTTTCGCGTGGCTTCTTCCCGTTTCCGGTTGATGCATCTATTGAATATTATGTCCAAAGATCAGATTTCAACGTCGGAAAAAATAGCACAACTGAAACAGGAACTGGCAAAGGCATTTGAAGCTCCCATCTTTCTCAAATCCCGTTCTATGGGCCAGTTAGTAAAACGGCAACTCAAGCAGACCCTCCAAAAAAATCTGGCGCTAATACAGCAGAACCTGGGAAAATTCGAAGACTGAATGATTGCTAAGATCCCAGATCCAAAGCATTGAATTTTAGATGATTTTCAACGTTCCCGTGCTGTTAAAACCGCGCAGATATCGTATCTTTGCGGCTTCTTATTCATAAAAAAAATCCATGGCCAAGTACAAAGCAGGCGTTTTATTCGGTGAAGAACTGGAAGCCCTTTATCAGGATGCGAAAAATAATCAGTTTGCCTTACCGGCAGTAAATGTTACCGGAACCGACACTATCAATGCGGCGCTGGAAGCTGCGGCAAAAGTGAACTCTCCCATCATCATCCAATTCTCCAACGGTGGTGCGCAATTCGTTGCAGGAAAAGGAATGCCCAACGATAAACTGCAAGCCAATATTTCCGGTGGTATTTCCGGAGCCCTTCATATTCATACTGTCGCCAAATATTATGGCGTTCCTGTAGTTGTGCATACCGATCATGCTGCGAAAAAATGGTTGCCGTGGATCAGCGGACTGCTGGATGCAGGCGAACAATATTTTAAAGAGAAAAAACAACCCCTGTACAGTTCCCATATGCTGGATCTTTCTGAAGAACCGCTGGAAGAAAATATTCAGACCTCAGTAGTCTTTTTTAAGCGGATGAAACCGCTCGGGATGGCCATTGAGATTGAGCTCGGCGTTACCGGCGGAGAAGAAGACGGCGTGGACAACAGCGGTGTGGAAAATGATAAACTGTATACCCAGCCACAACACGTGGCTTATGCCTATACCGAACTCAGTAAAGTAGGGCGTTTATTCAGTGTGGCTGCTGCTTTTGGAAATGTGCATGGCGTGTATAGTCCGGGTAATGTAGAGCTGCGCCCTGTGATTCTTAAAAACAGTCAGGATTTTATTGAAAAGGAATTGAAAACGAAACCCAAACCTGTCTATTTTGTATTCCACGGTGGAAGCGGATCGCCCCAAAATCAAATTCGCGAAGCCATCCGTTACGGAGCAATCAAAATGAACCTGGATACGGATATGCAATGGGCTTTCTGGGATGGCGTTCGCCTATATTATCAAAAGAACGAGGCTTATCTCCAGGCACAGCTGGGCAATCCGGAAGGACCTGATCGTCCCAATAAAAAACATTACGATCCGCGGGTATGGCTGCGCAAAGGAGAAGAAAGTTTTATCAGCCGGCTTCAGACCGCTTTTGAGGATCTGAATTGCGTTAATCGGAATGCGTAGTGGAGTTCGCTTAATTTGAACCACTGAACAGCTGATGGCTGATGGAAAATGGTTGATGGAAATACAGAGTGATTCTATTCGTTGAACATTCGGTATACGATCAACCATTCTTTTTTTCCCTTCCATCAACCATCAACCATCATCCAAATTACTACCCCTCAACCATCATCCCTCAACCATCAATCATGTGAAGTAAAATCCATATATTCATTTCCCATTAATGTCATTTATGAAATTTTCCCTGACTACCCTGCTCTGCGTGGGCCTTTTTCTACAATCATTCGCGCAGCAGAAACCCCAATCGCCTTCTAATAAAACACCTCCCGGTACTACATCTGAAACCAAGCCGCCGACTTCGAAACCCACCAACCCAAAGCCCTATAAAGAGGTAATCACGGATAGCGCAGTTTCTCAAAAAGGATTATTTACTGTACATAAAGTAGGTGACAAATGGTATTTCGAGATCAGTGATTCCCTGTTCAATCGGGAGATCCTGGTGGTTACGCGTTTCACTAAATCACCGGCAGGCAGTCGCGCCTATGGCGGCGAAAAAGTAAATGAACAAACGATCCGCTGGGAAAAGGGACCTTCCGATGTCGTTTTTCTGCGAGTAGTGACCGTTGTAAGTATGGCGCCGGATTCTACTCAGCCCATTGCCCGCGCGGTGCGTAGCTCCAACCTGGATCCCATTGCCGCAGCCTTCGAGATCATGGCTTATGGAAAAGATTCCAACAGCGTGGTGATTGACGTGACGGATTTTTTTAAGGGGGATAATCAACCGGTAAGTCTGAGCACAGCCATCAAAAGAAGATATAACCTCAGTGGAATTGCAGGCGACCGTTCCTATATTTCGTTTATCCATACTTTTCCACTGAACACAGAAGTTCGTACAGTAAAGACATTCAGTTCCTCTCCTTCTCCCGGCGGAATCCAGTTCGGACCTGCTTCTTCCGTGAGTCTGCCTGCTGCTGAAGCCTCCGGTGCGGTTACCATTGAACTGAACAATTCTTTCCTTTTACTACCGGCAACCCCTATACGCAAAAGACTATTCGATCCGCGGGTGGGCTATTTTGCGAGTGATTATACGGTATATACCGATGATCAGCAGAAAGTACAAACAACTATGTTCATTCACCACTGGCGGCTCGAACCCCGCGATGAGGACAGTGCGCGCTGGAAGAGAGGAGAACTGGTAGAACCCAAAAAACCCATTGTCTATTATATTGATCCGGCTACACCAAAAAAATGGAGACCATATCTGATAGCCGGCATCAACGACTGGCAGTCTGCTTTTGAAAAAGCCGGATTTAAAAACGCCATCATCGGAAAGGAATGGCCCGGGCATGATTCTACTATGAGCCTTGATGACGCCCGGTTTTCCGTAATTCGTTATTTTGCCTCGGATATTGAAAATGCATATGGTCCTAATATAGCCGATCCCCGCAGCGGCGAGATCCTGGAAAGCCATATCGGCTGGTATCACAATGTGATGAAGTTGCTGCACGACTGGTATATGATTCAGGTGGGCGCTGTGGATCCGCGGGCGAGAACGATGAAGTTTGATGATAGCCTGATGGGTACACTTATACGTTTTGTTTCCTCTCACGAGATTGGCCATACGCTGGGACTGCGGCACAATATGGGCAGCAGCAGTCTGACTCCCGTAGAAAAGCTGCGCGACAAAGCCTGGGTGGAAGCCAACGGGCATACGGCCTCCATCATGGACTACGCGCGATTTAACTATGTGGCGCAGCCCGAAGATCATATCGGTCCGGCGGGCTTGTATCCGCGCATTGGCGATTACGATAAATGGGCCATCCAATGGGGCTATAAAGGCATTCCGGGAACAAAAGATGAGGAAGCAGACAAAAAAATCCTGAACCAATGGATTATTGACAGCCTGAAAGCCAACCCCCGCCTGTGGTTTGGCGGCGAAGGCCGGAATTTCGACCCCCGTTCACAAGCGGAAGACCTCAGCGACAACAGCATAAAGGCAAGTGAATACGGCATTAAGAACCTGAAAAGAATTCTGGTTCAGTTGCCGGTATGGACCAAAGAAGAAGCAGATACTTATGAGAATCTCAACGACCTGTATAATCAACTCACGATTCAATTCGGCCGGTATATGAATCATGTAAGCAAAAACGTAGGTGGTATTTATGAAACCCTCAAGAGTGTTGAGCAGCCGGGAGATGTGTACAAACCCACGCCCAAAGCCATCCAGCAACAGGCCGTGGCCTTTTTACATATGCAATTATTTGAAACCCCTTATTGGTTGCTGAACAAAGACATTCTCAACAAGACCAATAGCCCTTCTTCAAATGAAAATATCATAAACACCCAAGGCAGTGTACTGCAATCTTTATTGTCCAGTTCCCTCCTGTTCCGCATGTCGGTTATATCAGAGCGCTATGGCAAAGCCGCAACGTACAATCCGGATGACCTCGTAACGGATCTGGAAAAAGGAATCTGGAAAGAATTGTCTGCCC
>JAYVXJ010000598.1:0-5068 GCA_043785285.1 Chitinophagaceae bacterium | reverse complement strand
AGAACCACTCTGCCCCATTGGCACCATTGCCCGCGACAACTGGGCTGACCGGGGCCCGTCTTACCGGGACGTTTTTCAGACCATTGAAGGCGGGTTGGGCTTTTGGGCTAGTACACAATTTGGCTCCCCAACGGCTAAATTCCGGATGAACGGCACCCCGAATTGTTACAACCACGAGATCTCTTCACCAGGCTGGGGATTTGGCAATACCACCGCACTTGCATCAACGGAGATGGGCCTGGCTCAGCTCAGCAATCACCTGCTCGTGCCCCCTGATGGTCTTACTTTTATACCCGGGACTTCCGGTGAATTATTGGGCAATGCCTGGATGGCTCTTCCTCTGACCGAAGCTAAAATAAAAAAGACCGAAGGCGGAGTATCTACCGGCGACCTGAACTGGACCTTATTCCTTAATTCCACTAATTTTAAAGGACTAGTAGCCTTTTATTTTCCACAAGTGTGGAGCAGAATTGCCAATGGTTATCCCACCGCAGAAGGACGCGGATTGGATACAAGAGCCGGCATCGCCGATGGCGGGGCTATGGAGGTTAATACTGTTCCTTATTTTGAAGCAGTTGACTCAAAAGGCGACCGGTACTCGAAAATTCCCCGCCTGCAATTCCCTGTAAATAAGGAAGGCAATTCGGTGCTGATGCAGGACGTGACCATGTATTCCATGGATGCGCTTTATCAGCCGCTGAAATCGTGGTTTTCCGGAGGAAAGATTGTGTCCGGCGAATTTGATGCTCTTGGTTCCTATGCAGTAAAATGTTCCACCGCACCGATCACGCTTAAACAGGGTCCTAAGAATAGGCGGCTTTCAGGCATTGACCCGGTAGTGGAAACCAGGATGCTTGGGCAGTCCTCATTTGGCCTGGCTTGGAAGAAGGCAAAAAAAATGGGGTATTTCCCCGAATATTACAGGCAGGAAGGAGACAAGATGATTGCCATCTCTTCTTCTGAAGTGCCGGCTGAAACACACCTGAAAGAACAATCCTTTTCACCTGCCAAGAACGGAAGGCCTTATGCATCACCGGACAACCAGGGCACTGTTTGGGCGACACCTGGTCCGCAATCCGGTCCATACACAGCACGGTTAAGCGATGGTTCGGTGGTCACCTATTCCTGGTACCGGTTCGTGGATCAACCTTCTTTGCAAGCCCTCAAATTAAGCGCAGAAGAGAAAGAACGCCTGCAGCGAATAGTAGAATTTATTCACGTGAATTGGACGATTAATAAGGAGTATATGCCACCCCCGACTCAAGGTAAGACGGCTACGCTGGATCAGGCGCTCCTCGTGACCCCGCCGAAAGGATTAGAGATTGGATATGTTCCTATAGTAACCCGTCAGGCAGCCGGGCAATGAATATTTAATTTAAATGCACTTCATTATTATAACGGTTATGAATAACCGAACAATGCCGGGTACCAGCAAGCCTTTATCTAACGTAATGAAAAATCAGTATGAAAAGGAGTTGCCATTTAAATAAGGATTTTAAAAACTAAAAAATGGGAAAAAGGGATTATCAACGCAATAGGATAAGCGTTTTGTTCTTGCTGATGGCCATGAATTCATGGAGCGCAGGTTTATATGCCCAGGAAAAAGTGATTTCCTATACCCCGCAACCATGGTTACCCAATATATGGGTTTCGGACCCCCCTGACCACTGCCCTTTCGAACAGTCTTCCGACATTTCAGCAATAGCCTTTACCAGGAAATATGTCAGTTATACAGATGCCGATACCTGGTATCCCTCATGGGCCGCTGATGGTAATATGTATAGCGGATGGACGGATGGGGAGATCATCCTGGAAAGCAGTCAATCCGGGGGAGGCGCAAGGGCGCGCACGGGAAACGCAAAAATTACCGGAGACGATCCGTTGAATCTGAAAATCACCTCCCTGGGAACTGAAGGGGCATCCGCCTTACCCTATGGCGGGAGATACCCCTGTGCCAATCTGGTTTATAATGGAATATGGTACTATGGCACTTACGGAATTGATTTTGATCCCAGGCCGGAGAACAAAAAATACAGTTGGGCAATTTGCGGTCCTTTTCCGGGTTTCCGGATCTCCGGTGATTATGGTAAAACATGGGCACCCTGCCCTTTTACCCTGGATAATCCCTTGTTCCCCGAATCCGGAAAGAACGGGCAGCAGGTAAAAATGGGTACACCGCATTTTGTGGATTTTGGAAAGAATCTGGAGAATTCGCCAGATGGAAAAGCCTACCTGGTAGGGCATGGAGCCTTGGATCATGACCCATCTCCGCGCATGGCCAATAATAGTTGGATATCGGGCGATGCCGTGTATATGGCCCGTGTTAAGCCTTCGCCTGAGCGTATGAATAATTTTTCCAGTTATGAGTTTTTCTGCGGCAACGATAAAAACGGGGAAGCAATATGGTCGAACGATTTTTCGGCTATTCAACCTTTAATGGAATGGAATAACCACATGGGCTGCACGACCATTACCTATAACAAACCGTTGAAAAAATACATGATGTGCATTACAGATGGCTGGCCGGGAATTGCCAATATGAATACCTATATCCTTGAATCGGAAAAAATCACAGGTCCCTATAAACTGATCACTTATATGAAGGATTTTGGAACACAAGGTTATTTCGTCAATATCCCTTCGAAATTTATCAGCGAAGACGGAAGAACCGTCTGGCTTAGCTATTCTGCTAATTTCAGTTCAGCCTATTTCAGGAACAGGGTTAAGGCCAATCCCATCGGCAGCCGCTACGCCTGGAATCTGCAGGAGATCAAATTGCTCAGCAAGGACCAGGAGCAGGAGGCATTGCGGAAATATGCACATGGACAGCCGGATTCCGTCAAGAACGATAAAAATGTTGCCCTGCGGGCAAATGTCATTGTCTCAACTGCACTTAGAAGTTCCCGACCTTTTACTGAATTAAGTGAATACATCGGCGAAGGAGCAGTGGATGGTGTCGTTGACACGGAATCGAAAAATAAACTCAATGAGTGGATTAGCGATGGAGAAAAAAATACCGCTTTTCTACGATTAAATTGGGAGAAGCCGGAGAAAATAACAAAGGTCTGGCTTTTCGATCGCCCGAATCTTAAGGATCAAATCACGTCCGCAATGCTGGTATTTAGTGATGGGTCAACCATCCGGGTTTCAGCATTGCCAAATGATGCTCGTTCGGCAAAAGAAATCAAATTCCCTGTGAAAACAGTAACCTGGATGGCCTTAATTATCGATAGCGTGTCGAAAACCACCCAAAATGCCGGATTGGCAGAAATTGCAGTATTTTAATCATAGATTAAGAAGTGAAAGAAAAGTTTGGGATCATGTTTGCGAAAGTACTGATGTATAAAATGCAAACTATTTTAACAGCCGATTAAATCCCGATGAAAGCCAACACTTTCTTTTGCTGAAAAGAAGGCAATTATTTTGGATTATTTAATATATTAATAATCATCGAATTAGAAATCTGCAGTAGACTGTTTTTTTGAAACCTGAGCAAAATCGTGCTTCAAATCGATCAGGAAAATCCCGTCATTGTTTATTTGCAAAATCAGGCCTGCAAACAAAAGCTTATTTATGAATATTTGGGGGAAAAGTAGATCTTTGCATAAATTTCACCTGAAATTACATATTTTTAATATGAGTTTATTAACTTCAACCTTCACCCCATACTATGATAGACAACCTGACGAAAATTGATTCTTATTTAATGAACCTGATCAATAAGAAAAAGGTCTTGCAACTTATCCGCCACCACAAAGAAATAAGCAGATCCCAATTGGTTAAAGAAACAAAATTAACAACACCTACTATAACCAGAATAGTCGATGATCTTATTGTGAATGACCGTATCGTCAAAAATATAGGCTTCGAAAATTCCAAGGCCGGCCGCCCTTCGGCCATTGTAGGGTTTAACAATAAGGAGAATTTTATTATTGGAATAGACCTTGGAGCTACTCATATCCGGGGTGTATTATCGGATCTTGAAGGAAGTTTTTTATATGAGATCCAGGTGCCCACCGAGATTGAGAAAGGGTTTGAATTCATTTTTGAAAATGTTATTGATATCATCAATAAAATCAGAAACCGGAGAGGGATTGATCCGGATTATATCAAGGGAGTGGGCATTGGAGTGGCCGGCCTTGTCAATTATAAGACAGGTGAAGTTGAATTCTCCCCTGATTTCGGATGGGAAGGAATTAACCTGAATTTGGAATTGAAGAAAAGACTGGATATCCCGTTTTTCTTTGATAATTCTTCCCGGTTAATGGCGTTGGGCGAACTGGAGATCGGCAAGTTTAATAATTTGACAAATTTTGTCGTCATCAATATCGGTTATGGAATTGGTGCCGGCTTTGTTTTGGAAGGTTCGGTGATTAAAGGATATAATGGTCTGGCCGGAGAACTGGGACATGTTTTGGTGGATTATAAAAGTACGGTTCAGTGTAAGTGTGGCCAATATGGTTGCCTGGAAGCTTTAGCTTCAGGCCACAGGATCGCTTCTTTGGGAGAAAAACTAATCCAGAATAAAAAATCTGCAATACTCCTGGAATTAGCTAATGCCAACAGTGGCGTCGTTGACGCAAAAATTATTGCATTGGCTGCAATAAAAGGAGACAAGGAATGCTTAAAGATCTACAATGAAATAACTGAATACTTATGCATTGGAATAAGGGATATTGTGAATATATTAAACCCTGAAGCGATTTTTATTGGTGGAGGGATCTCATTTGCCGGTGATTTTTTCTTCAATTTGATAAATGAAAAAATTCCTGCCTACTTATTCAAATCTAAGTTCAAAGTGCCCATTTATCCGGCCACTTTTGGCGAGCATGCGACCCTTATGGGGGCCATTTCGTTAGTGCGCAACAAAATTTTGAATTTTGAATTGGAGTATCAACTGAATGAAGAAAAAGTATGATCTTAAAACGATTTTTTCAATAATTCTGCTATTTCCTCATAGCTGGCTACTTTGGGATTATTCTTATAGTCCGGTAATACCATGGATTGTTTTGCCAAAGCCTCCAATTCGTTTTCAGGAATGTGAACTTCATTTAATTTTTTTGACAGA
>JAYVXJ010000597.1:0-5076 GCA_043785285.1 Chitinophagaceae bacterium | reverse complement strand
AAAGTGATCTATCCGAATGAACCGGCATACATCTTGGCAGACCCGCTTAAGCTTAAGATCGCTTTTACCAATATTATCATCAATGCCATTGAGGCTATGAATGACAATAAAGGAGAACTGAATATTTCCGTCACCAGCCAGAATGGCCATCACCTGGTGTCAATCAAAGACAATGGTACTGGAATCAGTAAGGAAACCCTGCCGCATTTATTTGAACCTTACTTTACGTTTAAAAGAAACGGACTGGGTCTGGGACTCGCTACCACATTGAATATACTTCAATCCCATAAAGCTTCCATTGATGTGCAGACCGGTGTGGATCAGGGATCCAATTTTATTTTGAAGTTTGAAAGAGCGTAAGAAAGATAACCCGTTAACCCGGTCTTTTCAGAATCTTAAGCAGCACTTTTTCTGAAGAAGTCAATCCGGTATCTTCGGCATCACCAACTGTTTCATTTGCCAGTTGAAAATATTTGGAGAAATTATTTTCTTCATACAGTCGCACGAGACCCGGATGCACGTAGTATTTTTTGCAAATGGCCCTTGAATTTCCCAGTTTTGCACTCACGAAATCCAGCATTGCAATAATATTTTTCCTCCTTTCCGTTTCTTCTTCCGTTTCCGGCATTTCGCATAATGCATCCAGCGCATGAAGAGATCCGGCCCATGTTCTGAAGTCTTTCGCGCTGAAATCCATGCCCATGGCGGTTCTTATATAATCATTCACCATTCCCGATTCAATAGGTCTGCGGTTGCCCTCTTCATCATAATATTGGAATAATTCTTTACCCGGAATTACCCTGCACTGCTCAACAGCCTTTGCCAGGCGTTTATTCTTAAGTGTAATATCATGTTGAATGCCCTTTTTACCGCGAAATGAAAACCGGATTTTATCACCGGTTATAGACACGTGTTTATCTTTTAGGGTAGTGAGTCCGTGTGAGCCATATAATTTTTCATAATTGCTGTTCCCAACGCGGATATACGTATGCTCCATCAGGCTGATGACGGTTGCCAGCACTTTTTCCTGTGCCAGTTCTTTCAACTTCAGATCTTTTTCTACCTGACTCCTCAATTGGGGTAATAATTTGCCGAATTCGTAGAGCCGGTGAAATTTGGTTTCGCCCCGGATCAGGTTCCATAAGGTATGATACCGGTATTGTTTCCGTTTGAGTAGGTCGAAGCCGGTAGCCTGAACATGTCCGTTCTCCAAAGTACAAATCCATACTTCCGTCCAGGCGGGTGGAATTGCCAGCTTTTTGATTCTGGAAAGATGGGCAGCGTCCTTTAGGGTATTGTTTTCCAAAATATAAGAAAAACCCTTCCCTTTTTTTAACCGCCGGATTCCCGGCATATGATCGTTTACATACCGGAGGTTAACTGCCTTTGCAGCTTTCTCATAATTCTTATCAGCCTTTAAGAATTCAACATGACTAAGGGAGGGGATAGATGCAGACATATATTTTTTGGAAAAATTTGAAAACGTATACCATCTGATTCCAAATATCGGTATATGATTTGACATATATGATCTGAAACCACAATCAAGAACACTCAAATCAGGTTATGGATATCAGGAATTTTAATATCATGGATGGCATGGCCAAAACCGAGGTTCTCGCAACCGACGGGGTTTTTCTGGCCGAAAGAAACGATGGTTGTTACCGGATCACATTATACCAGGTGAATAATTTTTATGTGGAGATCTATTATCATACAACCCGATATTTCTACATTTGTATCCGCAGCTTTGAAGATGTCAGTGAACTTTATCCTTATTTGCAGGACGTGGATATCTCAGAAGTTTACAAAGTGATCTACAGTGTATGATCTCCGAAATCTACAGGGTAAAATCTGGTGCACGCTATTTACAATGCAAATCCCTGCTCCCTGAGGTACTTGGTAATGGTTTGAATACTGTTGCTCTGGGTAGCTTTTATTGCCTGAAATAACTGATTTGGAGAAATTTCCCATTTTTTAGTCCAGTAAACAATATCATCCAGCCGGGAAAGGTTTACAGATGTGGATTGTGAAATCGTATTCATAAAAGTATAAAGAGGGTTCCTGGTAAAAATTGCAATGCATATGCCATATTTGCCGGTTTGCTTCGATAGAACAATTTATATTTCAGGCTATGGGGAGTAAAATTATTTTCTGGAAAAGACGCAAGGGACAGAGTTGACTTTTCATCATTCTGTACTGTTGATCTTGTAATACTGCAAATGAATGCTAAGAGAGTATAGGAAATTGCTCTACAAGCACCGGATGTTGGGAAATATATTCTACAATCTGCGCATAGCCAAGACAAATTCCCGGGAAAGGATTTTTGGCAAAATGTTTGTCCTGAATTAAACAGTTGCATTCATTAGTCTTAGGATAGGGAAATATACAAAGTCCTGAATTTTATTCGGGACTTTCGTATTTTAATCCCTTTCAAGCCTGTAAATCTAAGCTGCTATTATGATCCTAATTGTGGATGACATGCCGGAAAACATTTTCACACGGAGAACTTTACTGGAATTACATTCTTTCCCTACAGCTACGGCCGCCAGTGGGGAAAAGGCGTTGAAAAAAGTATTGAAAAAATCCTAAGGTTGTCTGAGTGGAGGAATAGACTAGGTTACCAAACCCATAGATCCGGATATTCTGTTTCTACGGGCGAAAACTTTTTACCGGACATAGATCAATTGATCTCCCTGTTGCGTATCTGGTTATATGAAAATCAGACTGCTTGAAGATATTTTCAGAAACTATATATTCAATTACAACCTGGCAAAATTTGATACGAGCCTCAGTGAAAAAATGATTTTTGCAATCCATAACCTGGTTTCAGATTAATCGTTCAATGAATGCGATCAAAGCGCAGGGAGGATATTGTGTTATTCAGGATCCGGTTGATGCGTTAGTGGATTACAACCGGGACATGCACTGGAGAATACGCAGGCAGATGCCGTTTTATCCGGACCAGGCATCATAAACCTCCTGCTCTCCCTGACAGCTCATTGAAGACGCCGCACCTTTATGGCTTTTGATACGATATCCTCCAGCTCGTCAATTTCAAATGGTTTCTGAAGATAATATTCTGCACCTGCTTCAATGGCCAGTTCCTGAACATTGTTGCTGGCACTGAAGAAAATGACGGGTATACCTTTGAGATTGTCATTCTTTTTTATCAGTTGGGTTGCTTTCACGCCGCCGATGTCCGGAATCCAGTTATCCATAAGAATAACGTCAGGAGCAAATAATTCCACATCCTGGAGGATCTCATTGCATTTGTTACAACCACTTACATCATAGTGCTTGGATTTTAAAATAATAGAACAAACCTCCAGAAGATCAGTATCATCATCAAAAATCATTACTCTGCCATGCATAGGGGTCAAATTTAACTACCGGTTTGGAATCAGATTCAAAAATAATACAATTCACTCACCGGGACGATGGCAAGAATTTACCTGAATCCGATAAAATAATATCCCTTGCGTAATGAAAAAGTGGGTGCGTTTTATCATCCGGACGGTACCCGGTTCTCGCGTGCATGGATCCAGTGAACTGATTAAGCTGAACTTATTTGCGTGGAAGGAATCCGGGGAGACGACATCATCTGGTGATTGTTCTGAATTATGCAAGTCCTGCCCGGTATTTAAAATCAGATTTTGGAAAACCGCTGATCAGGCTTCAGGATTCCAACGATGTACAATGGGCAGGTTCCGGATCCTGCATCGCTTCCATTTTGGATCCTGGCCAAACACTTGTTGTTCCGGAAAATTCAGTCTGTACGAATTCAATAAAAACTGAAAAATGTATATTCCTGCTGACTATTCAGGTACGTGCACTGGTAAGTGCCAATAATTCTTCCGAAACTTTTGATCTCCGCTGCTATATCCGGGAAGGACTTTTGAACTTCGTAAAAGATAAATACCCTGCATCTTTGCCCTTATTGCGGATTGGGTCCAGTTGATCGTTGACACATACCATCAACCGGAATTTGGCTTTCATCATTTAGATAAAGGACATTTTAAAACCAAATTTCTTAATTTCGTGCAATGAATTTAGGAATTGCTTTTCATCCTGACCTTTTAAAAAATAAACGAATGAAAAAAGGGATTTTTATTTTGTCGTTCCCCCTTACGGGTTACCATTCCTTCTCCAGCTACAGCAAATACCGGGGTTTTGGCTTAGGTGTTTTCCCGACTGGTGGCATTGCACTCCTTTATTACGATTACAACAATTTCTATTTTGGAAATTTTGGTATACCCGCCAGGTACATACTCAGATAAGTTGATCTTTTTTAATCAGAAAAGCAGGTTTATGGTTTCCATACCTGCTTTTCGTATTAAGTTGTTATTTTTCCATAACACTTTCGGAGGTTTTATTCATGAGCAATGCTGAAAAAGTAGGGGTTCTGTTGGATACGCTGAAGGTCTGCGTTCTGGTGCCTACCTATAACAATGCAGGAACAATTTCACGATTGCTAAAAGATATCGCCTCTTTTACCCGGAATATGCTGGTGGTCAATGATGGTTCAACAGATGATACCAGAGAGATCCTGAATGGATTTCCAGGCATTCATCAGGTTGATTATTCCCTTAACCGCGGAAAGGGATTTGCGCTCCGTCAGGGATTTAAGAAAGCAGTGGAACTTGGATATGATTATGTAATCAGCATTGATTCCGACGGGCAACATTATGCGAAGGATCTGCCAGCCTTTTTGCATGCACTGGAAGAATACCCCGGCTCTCTGATTATTGGTGCGCGGAATATGGATCAATCGGCCGTGCCGGTAAAGAGTAGTTTTGGAAACCGGTTTTCGAATTTCTGGTTTACCGTGGAAACAGGCATCCGGCTTCCGGATACCCAATCAGGATACCGGCTTTACCCGGTTTATCGATTGAAGAATATGCATTTCTTCACCCGTAAATATGAATTCGAAATTGAAGTGATCGTTCGGGCGGCCTGGAAAGGAATACCCGTAAGGTCTGTTCCGGTCTCCGTTTATTATCCGCCTCCGGGTGAACGCGTGACCCATTTCCGGCCCTTCCTGGATTTTACCCGCATCAGCATTTTAAACACGGT
>JAYVXJ010000596.1:0-5087 GCA_043785285.1 Chitinophagaceae bacterium | reverse complement strand
ACCGCACAACTTCGGAAAACAGGATGCACGGATTTAAAAAACGGAATTACTTTATAATCCCAGCTTTTTATCCTGATCAACTATTAAAAACGGGTGTTTCGTTGAAGAGCGCTTGATATTAATGAGGCTTCCGTATTTATTATAAACCAACCATTAAAGCCTTAATATCGCATAATCGGAATGCTCCGGATTTACCATCAACTCCTGGCTAAATGGATGTATCATCACATCCATTTCTTCCATGGCGATGGAACCTAAAAGCGGTTCGCTATCTCCCGGCAACACGAAAGCACTGCAGGTGGCTATTCTGTTAGAAAACTTTACGTTAACCGGTCCAACCACATCATATTCCACCACTATAATATTTGCTGGCGGGCAAGACCAGGGTCTTCTTAGTTGAATTTAATGTAGTATGCCAAGCACTAGTGTTTGGTGCTCATAGCCAATTCAGGTCTGATGTGCCGGATCATTTCTTCCGTCATCCGCCGCAGGTCGTATTCCGGCTTCCAGCCCCAATCGGTGCGTGCCGTTTGATCATGGATGGATTCCGGCCAGGTTTCAGCAATCCCCTGCCGGTAGTCCGGATGGTATTCAATAGAAAATCCGGGAATCAGCCGCTTTATTTCGGCAGCCACTTCCGCCGGCGTAAAGCTGATACCGGCCAGGTTATAGGCCGTGCGGACGGTAAGCCGGGAAGCAGGTGCCCCCATTAGCTCAATGGTTCCACGAACTGCATCGTCCATATACATCATCGGCAGCCGCTGATCGCTCCGCAGAAAACAGGAATAGGTTTCACCACGGATAGCGGCATGAAAAATTTCAATGGCATAATCGGTGGTCCCGCCTCCGGGCAGGGTTTTATAACTAATCAGTCCGGGATACCGTATACTTCTCACATCCACCCCATACCGTTTAAAATAATAATGACACCATTGCTCTCCGGATAATTTGCTTATGCCATATACGGTTGCCGGTGTGGACAAGGCATTCTGCGGACAATCCGTTTTTGTTGCATCCGGGCCAAACACCGCAATGCTGCTGGGCCAGAATACTTTCTGAACGTCTTCTTCCCGGGCCACTTCCAGTGTATTGAGCAGGCTCTCCATATTCAACCGCCAGGCCAGTTGCGGTTGCTGCTCACCGGATGCGGATAACATGGCAGCGAGTAAATAAATCGTATTGATCCCGTGACGCCTCACCTGTACCTGCAAGGTCATTTTATCCATGATATCCAAAGGCAGAAAAGGACCGCCGCCTTTCAACAGGTCCGATTCCCTTTTCAGATCCGCAGCCAGCACCGATTCTCCGCCGTATTGCTGACGAAGGGCCAGGGTAAGTTCCGTACCAATCTGCCCACAGGCGCCAATCACCAATATTTTCGGGGCATTATCCATACCATCTGTTATACGTATATTTCTGCTGATAGTAAATCAATACAGTCGGCATATTGAAGTAGCAAAGAAAAGCATACAAACCCGGAATCTGATCAGGAGCCTGATCTTTTTAAAGAAAGGAATTTAAAAATAAAAGGAATTCGTCCTTCAACTGATCGTTTCATTGAAAAAGGGCTAAAATATTCGGCAGATGCTAATTCCACAGCTGATCTTTTTGATTAAATAAAAAAAAGGGAAAGTAGATACAATCCCTGGCTTTAGAAACTACTGCACAAACTGATCAAAGCAAAAATGAAAAAGTAAAAAATGATACATTATGGAAAAAGGGTAATCCTTTTTTTTGAATAATCCCACAACCTGTCTTCATTTTCAAATTTTCAAATTATCTAATAGTTTAGAAGGGTCTGTAGAAACAAACCCCTGAATGACAGAGAAAACCTGCCACATGAGAATGCCTTGCATGCAATGGATTATTGCAGAATCAATTATATACCGGACTGTTTTTTAGATTGGAACCGCAGTTGTTATGTAAAATAAAATCCCGTGGTCTGATTTCTGAATTTGAATTGATCGTTTAAATCAGTTCAACGGGATGGAAAATTTTTCAGTAGTGGGAGGAAGGCATTGCTGATCATTACAAACCATAAACTCCACAGCTCCGGAGAAATTGGTCTTTGCATTTCCCTTTACTTTTACCAGCTGCACAAAATCAACTTTGCCGCTAAAATATTTAACGTCCACGCCAAAAACATCTTCATGCTTTTTAAGCAACTTGCCGTTTTCCTTTACTTTACCATCCAGCATATACAATGGATTTTTGGTAAAGCTGAATTGGGTAGGCAGCGGTCCCCCGTCTGGCGTGAACTGGGAATACGTATGCCAGGGACTATTGACGTCAATGGTGAAATGTAATTCGTATGTATTGCCGGCTATTTTTTTTGCCTCGTAAGACCATTTATAAGGAGAGAGACGGGACTGGGCTGTGCCCGCAAAAACAATTGAAAGGGCGAGGAAAAGTGTAAAAATTCGTTGCATGATAAAAAGTAAAAAGTAAAAAATAAAAGATAAAAGATAAAAGATAAAAGATAAAAGATAAAAATTGGTGCCCGGTTTATAAAAGCGCTTAATACACCCGATTTTTTTCCTGCACAAAGTTAATTCATTAAAGGATTTTGTTCGTACTGGTTTCTCAATAAAACGCCGGATCGGGCCTTTTGAATTAGAAGCAATTGTTAAAATTTTGCCATTGCAGGAAAAATCATTTCAGATTTCATTGAAATGATCGTTTGTCGAATCAATTAATATTTTAACAAAAGCGAAAAATCATCTGCTTCGCGAACAATGGTATTGGTCAGGATTCCCAACTCCCGGATTTTCATTTCTATCACATCTCCGGGGTTCAGCCATTGGGGAATATAAGCGGGATTGTTCAAGGCGGCAGTACCATTGATTTCGAGCAGACAGCCGGTTCCCACGGTGCCGCTGCCGATGATATCGCCAGGGTAAAGATCCACACCGTAAGAAGCCCGTTCAATGATTTCCGCAAATGTCCATTGCATATCCGCCAGGTTGCCGCGACTGCGTTCTGTGCCATTTAGGGAACAAATCATTTCCAGGTTCCAGGCTTTCCCGTGATGCCCTTCTGCACATGGGGTTTCAAAAGTGTTCAGTTCGTCAGTAGTTACCAGCCATGGCCCGGTACAGGTTGCAAAATCTTTCCCCTTAGCCGGCCCAAGATTGAGTTTCATTTCCTCCATTTGTAAAACGCGTGCACTCAGGTCGTTCATGATCATCAGTCCCCCGATATATGCATCAGCCTCCTTCGCCCGTATATTTCTTCCCTGTTTTGAAATCACGATGGCGGCTTCCAGTTCAAAATCCAGTTGCTGAAAATGATCCCGCATGCAGGGCACTTCCCCGGGACCTCGAACAGAACGGTGGTTGGTAAAATAAAAAACCGGGAACCGGTCAAATTCAGGAATCATCGGCACCCGCCGGTTTCTTCTTGCTGTTTCCACATGCTGGCGAAAAGCGTATCCATCGCGGCAGGATCCGGGCCGGGGTACCGGCGCCAGAACCCGGACTTCTTCTATTGGTATTCCGGTATTTTGCAATTGATGATCAGCAAGCATTTTCTGCTCTGCTTCGCGGGCCAGCGGCATCAGCGAATCCCACTGAATCAAAAACGAATCAATGACCATCGGCAAGCGCCCATCTAAAACATGCAATGGAAAAACGCGGTTATTCAGGATAAACCCGAAAAATTCCCGTTGATTATGTAAGAAAGAAATCAGTTTCATTTTTGCTTTATGAATCGTTGACAGTTGACGGTTGACGGACTTTATGTGCGAATCCGCACCTGAGACCGGTCAACGGTCAACTATCAACCGTCAACCCTTCATAAGTTTCCCCGCGCCTCCTGCTCCTTCTCAATCGCCTCGAACAACGCTTTGAAATTTCCCTTGCCAAAACTTTTTGCACCCTTGCGCTCGATGATCTCAAAAAATACGGTGGGCCGGTCCTGCACAGGCTTGCTGAAGATCTGCAGCAGGTATCCATCCGGATCCCGGTCAACCAGTATCCCCAGCTGCTTCAGCGGTTGCAGATCCTCTTCCAGCTTACCTACCCTTTCTTCCAGGCCTTCGTAATACACATCGGGTACTTTCAGAAATTCCACGCCTCGCTTCAGGAGATCACTTACTGTCTTTACAATATCATTGGAGGCTAATGCCACATGCTGCACACCTTCCCCATTATAAAATTCCAGGTATTCTTCTACCTGTGATTTCTTTTTCCCTTCCGCGGGTTCGTTGATGGGGAATTTCACATACCCATTACCGTTAATCATCACCTTGCTCATCAGGGCAGAATATTCCGTTGAAATATCTTCATCATCAAACGTAAGGATATTCTTAAAACCCATCACGTTTTCGTAGAAAGAAACCCATTTATTCATTTGATTCCAGCCTACATTGCCTACGCAGTGATCCACATAGAGGAGGCCCGTATCCCTGTTTTCAAAACCGGGTTCCCATTTTCTGAAGCCGGGCATAAATAAACCGGAATAATTTTTACGATCAATGAATAAATGAACCGTATCTCCGTACAACCGGATACCACTGATTCCCAGATCGCCGGTTTCATCAGAAAGGATTTCCGGTGTCTGAAAACTCTGCGCTCCGCGCTTCGTGGTTTCCACCCAGGCGCTTTCTGCATCGTCAACCATCAGGGCAATCGCCTTCACCCCATCTCCGTGTCTGCTAACATGTTCCGCTATGGGTGTACCCATCCGGAGTGAAGTAGTGAAAACAAAACTCAATTTGTTCTGCCTCAGCACATAGCTGACCCGGTCCCGTATACCGGTCTCCGGTCCGGCATAAGCTATACCCTGAAATCCGAAAGCCGACATATAATAATGCGCCGCCTGTTTGGCATTACCAACATAAAATTCAATATGGTCCGTTCCGTATAAGGGAAGAAAATCTTTTTCCGCAGGGGAAGAAAGCCGGATGCTGTTTGTGCGCTCCATAAAAATAAATGAATGAGAAGAGGATAATGGGAATGTGAACTTATCTGTACAAGAAAAGCTTAACGCGATGCAGTTGCAAGCGTTTCCAGGAGGAATACATAATTACCGCGCTGGTCGGGAAAGATTTTATATGGATAATCCGGTCTCATTCGTCATTTAGATCA
>JAYVXJ010000595.1:0-15663 GCA_043785285.1 Chitinophagaceae bacterium | reverse complement strand
TACTTTTAACGTTTATCCGGGAAGCGTATGATGAATAATCAGCAAAAGAAAAGGGTTGCCATATTTGGTTCTACCGGATCGGTGGGAACTCAGGCCCTGGAAGTGATAGCGGCTAATCCGGAGCTGTTTTCTGCAGACGTGCTTACGGCCCAGCAGAATGCAGACCTGCTCATCAAACAGGCACTGAAATTTTTACCGGATATTGTAGTTATCGGGGATGAATCCAAATACCAAATGGTAAAACACGCACTCGCCACGCATCCCATCAAAGTATTTACGGGAGAACAATCGTTGATTGAAGTGGCAGCCATGGATTCCTACGATGTGATGATGGCGGCCATTGTAGGATTTGCTGGCCTCCTGCCTACACTTAAAGCTATTGAAAGCGGAAAGACGATTGCGCTGGCCAATAAAGAAACGCTGGTAGTTGCCGGAGATATCGTGATGCGTAAGGCAGTGGAGAATCGGGCGCCCATCATTCCGGTGGATTCCGAACACTCAGCTATTTTTCAATGTCTGTTGGGAGAAACGCGCAACCGGATTGAGAAGGTCATACTCACCGCATCAGGAGGACCATTTCTGGGAAAGAAACCCAATTTTCTTGTCAATGTAAAAAGAGACCATGCACTTCAACATCCGAACTGGTCGATGGGCGCCAAGATCTCCATTGATTCTGCAACCCTGATGAACAAAGGGCTGGAGATGATTGAAGCCAAATGGCTCTTTAACCTGCAGCCGGAACAGATACAGATTGTGATTCATTCACAGAGTATCATTCACAGTATGGTGCAGTTTGAAGATGGCAGTATTAAAGCGCAGATGGGCCTGCCGGATATGAAATTACCGATTCAATACGCACTGGGTTTTCCACTCCGGCTACCGAATAAAATGTCGAGATATACGTTTAATAAACCGGATAAGCTGAGTTTTGAAGATCCGGACATACGCACGTTCCGCAATTTGCAATTAGCCACTGATGCATTGAAAAAAGGAGGTAACGCCGGATGTGTACTGAATGCGGCCAATGAAATTGCCGTTTATGCCTTTTTAAAGAACCGGATCGGATTTCTGGATATGACGGATCTCATCGAAAAAACCATCCATAAGATACCTTTTATAGAACAACCTACGCTGGAAGATTATTTTGACAGCGATGGTGAGGCGCGTAACTTCGCGGCTTCTTTAATTAAATTGTAAAATACACCTAAAGCATTGCAGGCACGCGACCTGCGGCTGATCTTTGTAAGATGAATAATACCCCGATTTTGCTGGCGATAGACTGGGCGAATGCAGGCATTAAAGCAGCTCAGCTGATCCTTTCCTTATCATTAATTGTGATCGTGCATGAGTTTGGTCATTACCTGCCCTCTAAAATCTTCAAATGCCGTGTTGAGAAATTCTTTTTATTTTTTGATCCCTGGTTTGCGCTGGTCAAAAAAAAGATCGGCGATACGGTCTATGGCATCGGCTGGCTTCCGCTCGGCGGATATGTGAAGATCGCCGGCATGGTAGATGAGAGTATGGATAAAGAACAAATGAAGCAGCCGGCACAACCCTGGGAGTTCAGAAGCAAGCCCGCCTGGCAAAGACTGATCATTATGCTTGGCGGGGTAACGATGAATGTATTGATGGCATTTGTGATCTATGCCATGATCCTCTATACCTGGGGTGAAAAAAAGATTCCCATGTCGGGCATTACCTACGGAGTAACGGTAACCGATAGTCTGATGTACGAAATGGGCTTCCGTAACGGGGATAAGATTTTAGCTGTCAATGGAGAACCGGTTGCTTATTTCGATGACCTTCCCAAGAAATTATTGCTGGGAGAAAAAGTGGAACTGGAAAGAGATGGTGCAAAGCAAACCATTAACCTGCCCGTGAATCTGCTCGGAAAGCTGATAGAAAAAAAGAGAACCGGTCAGCCTTTGTTCATTCCCCGTATTCCGGTGATTGCAGATATGATTCCGGATTCTTCGAATGCATATAAAGCGGGACTGAAACGGTTGGACCGGATTGCCACAGTGGAAGGAATTGCAACTCCTTTTTACGAAGAATATAAAAAGGCGATCGATGCACATAAGGGTAAAAAGGTAACGCTGACAGTGGAACGAAATGGTAAAACCGATACGTTGCATGTGGATGTAAAAGGGGATGGTACCCTGGGGTTTTACCGACTTGGTGATATGGAAACCCTGGACAGTCTCGGGTTGATCAGAATCGAAAGAAAAGAATATGGCTTCTTTGCTTCTTTCCCGGCAGGCGTTCACCTCGCAGGCGAAACCCTGAAATCTTATATTGATCAGTTTAAAAAAGTACTTTCTCCCAAAACGGGCGCTTATAAAGGGGTAGGGGGTTTTAAAGCGATAGGTTCTATTTTCCCCTCGATGTGGGATTGGCAATCGTTCTGGACCATCACCGCATTTTTATCCATTATTCTGGCCTTCATGAATATCCTGCCCATACCGGCACTCGATGGAGGACACGTAGTATTTACGCTGCTGGAGATGATCACAGGTCGCAAACCCAGTCAGAAGTTGCTGGAATATGCGCAGGTGGTCGGTATGATCCTCCTGCTCGGGCTTATGATCTATGCCAACGGAAACGATTGGTTTGGATGGGGTAAAGGCAAATAGCGCATGCAACCATTTGGGCATGTATATGATCATTTCCCTGAAACAGGTATGTTCCCATTTTCCTGAAAATTCTTCAACAGCATGGTGAATGGTTCTAACTATTTATCCTGCTTTTTCAACCACTTACATGTCCTTTTAAGCAACTTACACAATCGGGTTTTAGCGGGCTCATTTATAGGGTACTTTGAATCGGATTTAGATCTGCATGCGGTCAAAGCCATTAACCTTAAACCTTTTTTATGATTACTCCCGAAAGCATAACTGGTTTTTATTATATAGGGTCCCAACGGGCCAATATTGCAAAACTGGTTAATATATATAAACGCGGGTATGCTTCCGACAATTTTCAGCAGGCAATCACGGAACTAACCCGTGAAAAACACGTTCAACCTGAAGTTATATGCTGCGAGTCGTGCTATGGCCTCGCAGCAATAACTCAATTTGCCGGTTTTCTGGCCAATCATGCCACGCTCTCCCGGATTCCATTTATACTTGATGGGAGCATGATGTCTGATGAAGATAATAATCTTTATATCCGGAGCAAGATGGTGGATGATATACTTTTCATATCCGACTGTGATGAAAAGGCATTTTGCGGGAAAATCCGCTTTCTGCATAAATTCAAAACGAGGGCGCTTGAACTGGAAAAACAACGCAGGGCAGAAGTTTCCGCACGGGTTCCGGCTTCTATGCATAGCTTTTTAAAAAGAGGCTTTGATTTTTTAGTTGCTTTGGCTGTGCTTGCCTTTCTGGCACCCTTATTTGTTATGATTGCAATAGCGGTGAGGGCAGAATCAAAAGGTCCTGTTTTTTATATTTCTAAAAGAGCGGGTAAAGGATACCGGATTTTTAATTTTTATAAATTCAGGACTATGTTTAACGGTGCCGACCAGCATATTGCTGAATTAGCCCACCTCAATCAGTATACGGGCCCCTGCGAACCCCTGTTTTTTAAAATAAACAATGATCCCCGGATAACACGCGTTGGCCGGTTTCTTCGTAATACAAGTCTGGATGAATTACCGCAGCTGATGAATGTATTGATGGGAGATATGTCGCTGGTGGGTAACCGTCCCCTGCCATTATATGAAGCTGCAAGCCTGACCACGGATGATTTGGCAAAGCGATTTCTGGCGCCAGCCGGGATTACCGGCCTTTGGCAAATTAAAAAAAGAGGAAAAGAGGAAATGTCTGTTCAAGAAAGGATCAGTCTCGATATAGATTACGCTAATAATTATAATTTTTTGTATGATTTGTGGATTATGGCCAATACGCCACAGGCCTTGATGCAGAAAGCGAATACATAAAATGGTATCTTAGAAAAAATGTTACTAGTTAATGATTGCTGCTATTACCCATAACTATTTATCCCCGTATAGTATAAAGAAGTTTTTTAACCCTTATTTCCGCTTCCGTATCCTTTTTTTGTCCGTTTTATTCTTACTTGCAGCGCCGTTTGTTGATGCGCAATCGGCTTATGTTGATAGCATGATCCGATGGGTCGATAGGCATCCGCGCAATGATTCGGCAAAGATCCGTTCGTTGCACCGGATCAGTTATATGCTAAGCGAAACGGATACTAAAAAATCCTTTGCTTATTACGAACGGGTTTCCAGGCTCAGTGATTCGCTTCATTTCACTTTCGGCAAGGCGCTCGCCAATATCAATTTGGGCATCCTCCTTTCTTCAGCAGGAAATTATGAATCCAGCAATAGAGCTTTTTTCAGCGCAATAGATCTGGCAGATTCCTGTGGAGCACTCCGCGCGAAAGCAGTTTCATTGAATAATATAGGAGAGAATTTTTATTCCCTGAAAGATTTTAACAAATGCCGTAGTTATGCCATGCAAGCTGTCGGTATCAACAACTCCATTAAAGCATGGCGTGGGGTGGCTATCAATTATGAACTGCTGCACCGTTGCGATTTTGAGCAGGAATTATATACCGATGCCAGATTGAATCTGGATAATGGCATGCCGTTCGCCCTGCAGGTTAATGAAAATTATATTTATTCGCAGTTTTATCTTGGATACGGAAAACTCCAGGCCATTCAGAATCATAAAGATTCAGCGGAATTTTACTTCGAGAAAGCGATTACAGCGGCCAGGGAAGACCATAATCTCAGAAATGAGTATCAGGTATATCTCGCCAAGGCGAAGTACCTTAAAGATCTTCCGGTTCATGATAAAATCGGTTTACTGGAAAAAGCCCTGCAATTGGCCAATCAGACTCAATTTGCAGAGGGAAGGGCGAATGCCGCCCAACAATTATCTTCTATGTATGATGTGCTGAACAGGAAAGATTCGTCCTTATTTTTTTACCGGATGTACCGGTCTGTTTCTGATTCTCTATTTTCTGAACATAACAGGCGGAATACCATTGTTAATGAATCGGAATGGATGATCAGAAAAAAGGAGCTGGAAAATAGCAACCTGAAGCAACTCGCCAGTGTTCAAAAAAATCAAATTGCTTTCAAGAATTTCTTACTTTTTTCCATCGGTATTGGATTCCTGCTGTCGCTGCTGGTCGCTTTTCTCATTTATAAATCCATTCAATCAAAAAAGATAAAAGAGGAATCGGTGTATAAGCAAAAGATTGCTGAAACGGAGATGCAGGCTTTACGGGCGCAGATGAATCCGCATTTCTTTTTTAACAGCCTGAACAGCATTGAGAATTTTATTATGCAGAATGAAAAGAAGCTGGCTTCTGACTACCTGAATAAATTTGCGCGGTTCATCAGAAGTATTCTTGACAGCAGCTATAATGAGTTGATCGAAATAAGTAAAGACATCGATTCTCTGCAGTTGTATATTGACCTGGAACAATTGCGCTTTAATTATAAGTTTTCTTATTGTTGTGATATTGATCCCTTATTACTTTACGGGGAGTATCATGTGCCTTCCCTGCTGGTGCAGCCCTTTCTGGAAAATGCCATCATTCATGGAATTGGCCCGAGCGAACGGGAAGATCTGAAAATATGTTTGCGGGTAATTCTTACCGATTCCATGATCCATTATAGTATTGAAGATAATGGTATTGGGCGGGGGCAATCAACGGCATATAAGCAATTGAATAAACCTTTTCACAAGAGTGTGGGGATGAAGATTACGCAGGACAGGATAAATATTTTTAATCAGGATACGACTTCATCAAACAACGTAAAAATAACTGACCTTTATGATGAACAGCATAATCCGGCAGGGACAAGAATAGAATTTGCCATTAAATTAGTGTCTTATGCAAATGTTCAAAGCCATATTGGTTGATGATGAATTAAACAGCCTGCAGAATCTGCAGTTGAAAATTCAGGAGTATTGCCCGGCCATTAAAGTGGTGGCCCAAACGCAACGTCCTGAAGACGCAATCATCCTGATCCAGCAACATAAGCCGGATGTTATTTTTCTGGATATTGAAATGCCCCGGATGAGTGGTTTCAAAATGCTTGAACAGGTTCCGGATATTGATTTTGAGATCATTTTTATTACTGCTTATAATCATTATGCTATTAACGCCATACGCATCAGTGCGTTCGATTACCTGGTAAAGCCCGTTTCCATTAAAGACCTACAGCAAACCATAGAGCGTCTGGGACATTTCGCAGTAAAAAAATCGCGCGAAAGAGCCGATATCCTGAAAAGAAATCTGGCGAATCCCAAAACCCAGGAAGATCAGATAGCCATTCCGACAAATGACGGACTTGAATTCATCCAGATAAAACAGATCATTCGCATTGAATCCAATTCTAATTATTCAAAACTCATTTTGCAGAATGGTCAGCAATTGGTGGTGACGCGCCAGCTTAAGGACTTTGAAGAACTCCTTGGAGATTATCGTTTTTACCGGGTGCATCATTCGCATCTCATCAACCTGAATTATATCGCTAAATACGTTCGTGGGGATGGCGGCCAGATCGCCATGCGGAACGGTGATATGATTGATGTATCCCGCCGGAAAAAAGAGATATTTTTAAAATTGATCAGCGGTTGAAAAAGTTAAGCTGGGTGCTCTTGTATGTAAACGTTTGTTACTCAACCATTTTATGTGTAGCACTCTAATTGTTTACAAGATGTCAAATAACCAGTCCTTCCAGGGAACTTTTTTACGTAGCCTCTGTCCTTCCAATCAAATCAATTTCCGGTTTTACGATATCAAAAAATATAGGCAAAGCCTTTCTGTTAAAATGGAACACGTCGAAGGAAACCGGTAGCGATCATTTTTACATTGAGCGTGCAACAGATGGCGTTCATTTTATGACGATCGGATCGGTTGCTGCAAAAGGAAGCCGGGGAGTTTATATTTTAGTCATCAATGCCGGTAATTTAAAAATATGCAAGACAGTTCATAAAGGATTGATCCGGAAATGAAACCAGGGATGCAATAACTACTTTTTCAACTCAATAAACCAGGTGTATCGTTTAACGTTAGGAAAACGGAAGAAAGGTACAATACAGGGAATGCCTGGGGGAAACCGCTGGGATCAATACCTAAACGGGCTGCAATTTCCCTTAAAACCTCTTTTTGGCACTGTTTTCGGTGAATTATATATGGAAAATTTCAGCAAGTCCTTTATATTAGCATTGCTTATATACCCATATAGCTTTACTAACTATTAAATTCATAAAAAATGGCAAAAACAGTAAAAAAAACGGCTAAAAAACCAGCGAAAAAGGCCGCAAAAAAGACAGTTAAAAAAGCAGCCAGGAAAGCAGCTAAAAAAACGCCTGCAAAAAAAACAAAACGGAAGCCCAATGCAGCATTTATGGCTCCCCTTACAGCAAGTCCTGCTTTGGCCGAAGTAATCGGTTCCAAGCCGTTACCAAGAACCGAGATCATAAAGAAAATCTGGGACTACATCAAAAAGAACAAGTTGCAGGACAACAAGAACAGAAGAATGATCAATGCGGATGCCAAGCTAAAACCACTTTTTGTTGGCAAAGCACAAATTTCCATGTTTGAATTAGCTTCAGTGGTGAGCAAAAACGTGAAGTAATTCCGGCAACGGGCTGGATACTTTTTTCCAGGAAAGGCACCTATTTTTAAGCTGCTGTTTGAATTTTATTCAGCAGCTTTTTTATTTTTCAAGCCTCTTTTCTAAGAATTTCCAATGGGGGTTTGTTCAAAACTTCCCGGCTGTTAAACAAGCCGATTAATATCGTCAATAAGGAGATAGCCAGAAATATAACAACCAATGGCAACCATTTCGGTGAGAAAGAACTTTCAAAGCTGTATTTAGCCAGGGTCCAGGTGCCAGCCAGTGACAGGATAATTCCGGTGCCGGCGGCCAGGGCGCCCAGAAAGAAATATTCCAGGGTAGTAATAATCAGCATCTGTTTCCGGCTCGCCCCCAGGGTCCGTAAAAGAACGCTTTCCTGTATGCGTTGATATTTGCTGATAAGAACGGATGCAATAAGAACAACTAACCCGGTTATAATACTGAAACCAGCCATAAAGCGTATAACAAAACCGATCTTATACAGGATATCATCCAATACACTTAATATTAATCCCAGATCTATAATGGAAATATTGGGATACCTGCGTATTACGGCTTGCTGGAAATGTGCCGATACTTCGCTTGAAGGGACTTTTGTGATCAGCACATAAAATTGGGGAGCCATTTCCAGAACACCCGTTGGAAAAACAACCCTGAAATTGGTTTGCACCCGCTGCCAGTCAACCTGCCGCAAACTTCCAATGATAGTCGGAATAAGTATTCCCTGCAAATTAAAAATAATCGGGTCGCCGATCTTCACATGAAGTCGGTTTGCATACCTTTCTTCCAGAGAAATATACACAATATCACCAGGTGCCTTGATCGGGTTACCGAATTTGCCGGCTATCATTTTTTCTGTGCCTGACAATGAATCCCGATAGGTAACCCGTAATTCTGATTCAAACGCCCGGTTTGGGATTGAATCGGTACTATCTTATAATGCCTTTGCTGCCGTAATGCCTTTTATTTCTTCCATACGCATGGTAACGAGGGGAACCTGCTGCAACACCGGTAGCCCATATTGTTTTGTCATAGTCAGCATGTCTGCACGCTGATTAGACTGAATATCAAAAAGTACCATGTTGGGCTGATTGCCACTGGCTGATAAGGATACCCGGTTGATCAGCATACTTTGCACAGAGTACAGGGTAGCTATAAATGCCGCACCGAGGCCGATAGTAATAATCAGGATGATGGTTTGGTTATTTGGACGATATAAATTGGCAAAACTCTGCCTCCACAAATAATTCCAGGAGGACGGGAAAAAGCGGCGTGCCAGCCACATGAGTGATCGGGCCACTGCAGCCAAAAAAAGAAAAGCGGCAAGAATACTACTTGAAAAAACAAGGGCTTTTGTCCAGCTATGCATTTGCCATCGGGAAAAAAGGGCAATAAAAAAAAGTATAATCGCGTATAATAGCCATTTCAATGGATCGCGTATCATACGGGTAGGTTCAACGGATATGCGAAGGGTGTAGAGCGGAGAAATATTTCGTACAGAAACCAATGGCAAAAGCGCAAAGAGTACGGAAATGATCATGCCCAGGATGATGCCCTGACTTATAGCCAGCCACGAAATGCTCATTGTCGCCTGAATAGGCAAAAAATCGTTCAGAACAGTAGGTAATACCTGTTGAATGACCGTACCCAGCGTTGCACCTAAGATGGATCCTATCAAACCAATGCCGGCCACCTGAATCAGATAAATGCAGAATGCCTGTGAAGCTTTTACACCAAGGCAACGAAGAATAGCAATGGAAGTTATTTTTTCCCGGATGTAAATATGAATGGCACTGGCAACGCCGATGCATCCCAATAATAAAGAAATAAAACTGATGAGTATTAAGAACTGGGTAAAGTTATCGAAAGCTCTGCTGGTATTTTTTTTTCTGGAATCAACGGTTTCATAATCCATACCTCCTTTTTCCAACCTGGATTCTATTCCGGAAACCAGTTTTTGAATATCTGTTGCAGCATCATATTTATAATAATAATTGTAACCGATCAAACTTCCTTTTTGCAAAAGACCGGTTTGTGCCAGATAACGAAGCGGAATGTAAACCCGGGGCGCAACGGTGGTCGAAATCTCATTACGGCCCGGGGCTTTATTCAAAACCCCTTTTATGGCAAAGGTCAGTTCTCCTAACTTTATTGAATCACCTACCCGGGCGTCATATTGCAACATCAGCGTTTTGTCCACGAGCGCCTTCCGGCCAGATCGAAATTCTTTACCTGCCCCGACCGGTGTAGTTTCCAGACTACCATAATATGGATAGTCACCTTCCAAAGCACGAACCTGTACCAAACGGGTCCCCTGGTTTTTTATAAAATAGATCATGGAGGCAAAAGTGCGCTCCTGAGAACGTTGATCGCCCAATGAATCGAGCAGTGGAAGCAATTGGGGACTTGCCGGCCGGTTACTCTCAATGACCAGGTCAGCCCCAACAAGTGTCTTAGCTTGATTATTAATATCCTTTTGAAGATTGTAACCAAAAGAAAGCGTAGCTACCAGTGCCGCTATTCCCAGTATAATGGAAGAGATAAACAATAACAAACGGGATCGGTTGCGGCGGCTGTCGCGCCACGCCATTTTGATAAGCCAGAGTATATTTGAAAGTTTTCTATTGCCTTTTTTCATCAGAAATAATAGCTCCTCCTTTAAGACGTATAATACGATGGGTTCCGGCCGCAAGTTCTGTGTTATGTGTTACTATTATCAGGGTGGTGCCAGCCTCTGCGTTGAAATCAAATAGTAATTTGATTACTTTGTCGCTGGTTTCGGAGTCGAGGTTTCCCGTTGGTTCATCTGCAAACAAAATTTTCGGATTGGTGGAGAAGGCCCGAGCCAATGAAACACGTTGTTGTTCTCCTCCTGATAGCTGGGCAGGATAGTGATGGAGCCGGTCAGACAGGCCAACTTTATCCAGCAGGTCTTTGGAATGGGCTTTTATATTTTTTTCTCCACGCAATTCCAATGGCACCATTACATTTTCAAGTGCAGTTAATGTAGGTAAAAGTTGGAAGTTTTGAAAAATAAAGCCTACATAAAGATTTCGAACTTTTGCCCGTTCATCTTCGTTGAGTTGATCGAGGGAGATATTGTTTAGTTCAACAGTACCTGTGGTTGAACGGTCCAGCCCAGCGCTTAATCCAAGTAATGTGGTTTTTCCGCTGCCCGACGGACCGACAACAGCTACCGTTGAGCCAGCTTCTATTGAAAAATTGACATTGTGCAGAACCGTGAGTGTACGGCCGGCACTCTGATATGTTTTACTTAAATCCCGAACGGTAAGGATGGTATCCACTGATCTTTTATTATAGCAGGTGGTAATGATTGATATTGCCCCTGTAAATTTTATATTGTGGCAATGTATGTTTTTTAAGTATCTTATAGATAGACCTAATTTACGATGTTATGCGTAAAGCAATTGTTATTATTGTTCCGTACTGCTTGAAAACCAAAGCGCAGAAGTTAATTTCATTGGGCTGCTGCTTTATGTTGTGGATATCCGGAGGATGTACCGATAGCGGGAACAAAGAAAAGCCTGCCATCGCGCCCGGTCAACAGGAAGTTAAAAAAGAGGAACTACCTTCGGACCATACGACAAAAAATAAAAACATCGTTTTTTTTGGAAATAGTATTACGGCAGGGTACGGTGTTGATCCCACAGCCTCCTTTCCTGCATGGATACAGACAAAAATTGACTCACTTAAACTACCTTATAAAGTGGTCAATGCCGGATTAAGTGGTGAAACTTCAGCCGGAGGCAACAGCCGCATCGACTGGATCTTACGTCAACGGATATCCATTTTCGTGCTGGAGTTAGGAGGGAATGACGGATTAAGGGGAATTCCCATGTCCGAAACAATAAGGAATCTTCAGGCAATTATAGATAAAGTGAGGCAAAAATATCCTTCTTCCAAAATCGTATTGGCGGGGATGCAAATACCACCCAATATGGGGGAAAAATATACATCTGAATTCAGAAATGTCTTTAAGCAACTGGCCAGCAGGAACAAGGTATATTTAATTCCTTTCCTTCTCGAAGGGGTAGGTGGGGTGCCGGAATTAAACCAACCGGATGGTATTCATCCAAACGTACAAGGTCATAAAATAGTAGCGGAAAATGTTTGGAAAGTGCTGGAGCCTATTCTCTAGAGTGCTTTGTCTGCCTGGTAACAGCTACTCATCCATTATAGGAAATTTTCTGGTGGCGTTCGGAGCACTTGTGAGCCCACAAGCTGTCTATCGATTATGGGTCACCAGGTCGGCCAAATAAGTAATAATTGTTAATCAAAGTCATATCTTCCATTGATGTATGTCATACTTACTGAACAATAACAAAATGAACTTTGTTGTCGAATCGCAGATAGGATGCCTATTTTAATTAATATAAAAACTCCGCTTATGTTTAAGGTTTCATCGGTAAAAAAGTTGAATCACGGTACTCTGATCTTTTTTCTCGCTTTTATTTTTACGCCATTTACTTATGTCCATGCGCAATCCAAGCCCTGGCCGGTTCCAGTTGATGCAAAGAATTCAAAAAACCCGGTTACCAGCAATCCCACTTCGTTGAAAGAAGGTAAAACATTATACAGCTCTACCTGTACGCCCTGCCATGGAGTTAAAGGAAAAGGAGACGGGCCTGCAGCGGCGGCACTGGACCCTAAACCGGCCGACCATACATCAGCGGGAATGCTTTCCGAAACAGATGGCTCTTTATTCTATAAGATATCCGAAGGGCGAAAACCTATGCCTCAATATAAAACAATATTGACAGCAAATCAACGTTGGGAATTAGTTGATTATATCCGTACACTGAATAAAAGCATTAAAAAATAAACAATTTACGATTAACATTAAACCAACTTCGATATGAGAATCAACATAAAATTCCCGAAACTTCTGCTGTTGCTGATTGCTATATCCGGCTTTTTGCAGAACCTGAAGGCCCAGCAAACGACTATTGATTCTTCTGTTTATGACCGTTTAGCAGAACTGGAGAAACAAGCTGCCTATAAAAAACCCGGAGAAGATCATTTTATGGTAGTCGGATTGGCCACATTCGGATTTGTGGCAAACAAAACAACCATCACATCAAACGGATTCAGCCAGGTTTCCAAAACAAATAGCCTGGCCGATGCAGATCACTATGAGTTTAGTCCCTTATTGTTATGGCGTCATGGACAAAAATTCCTGCTTGAATTTGAGCCTTCCTTTGATGGAAATTCAATAGGTGTGAATTGGGCTGATATTTCTTATTTCGCAGCACCCGGACTTATTATAAGAGCCGGATACCTTGTTATACCCTTCGGTACTTATAGCAAAAGGCTGGCTGCGGGATGGATCGACAAACTTCCTACTGACCCCACTGGTGTAGCAGATTTACCACCTGGTAGTGATTTTGGTGTAGAGGTAGAAGGAGGTTTGCCCCTGGGCAATATGAAATGGAATTATGATATCAGTGTAACCAATGGAATGAAATTGTTGCCCGACGGGGAAATACAAAGTGCAGGTATCGTTGATAACAATAAAAACAAAACCATCACCGCAAGGTTAGGCTTACTACCCTTCTCCAATTCTTCCCTTGAAATTGGGGTAAGTGGTTTATTTGGAACCGCCGGAGATGAAAATTCTCCATACCAGGGAACCAGATCCCGGATGTATGCGGCAGATCTGAATTATGTAAAATTATTCAATCCAATATTGGTGAACATAAAAGGACAATATAATTATATACATATTGACAGGCAGAATTATATAAATCCGAACGATTCCACCTCTTATACCTTCGATAATAACACCAATACTGGTTTTGCACAGATATCCATACGTCCGACGGGTTCAGGCAACAAGCTGGTTAAAAACCTGGAAGCAGCATTTCGGATAGGCAATTTCAATACTCCCGGAAATTCATTGTGGGGGCAAAAATCAACTATAGTGGAAGCAGGGATTTTATATTGGCTAAGCTGGCGCACCGTACTAAAATTAGGGTACCAATCCAATAAAGGCAACAGTACCGCACTGGGAGATCCGGGCACAAACACCAAATCCGGTTCTCTCTTTTTGCAATTTTCTATCCAACTATAAAATCATTTTATATGAAAATTATAACTATAAGAAACATGGCAACGGGGCTGATTCTTGCAGTGGGATTGATCATCGTATTACCCTTTAATGCGTGCAAAGCCAGCCAAAAGGTTTCCGCAAAAACGGGTGTACAATTGTGGGCCGAAAATTGTCAACGTTGTCACAATACGCCACCTGCTACTGCATTTTCTCCTGAGCAATGGGAAACCATTGGGCTTCATATGCAAAGCCGGTCCCTGATTACCGATCAGGAAAGAGAAAAAATCGTTGCATTTATGAAGCAATAACAGGGGATCGCGTCGATTTTTATAAGTCATGTGATGCGCGCTATTCCAAATGGAGTATCATTAGAAATTACCTGAATATAGTTGTATCTTTTGACGAACTTTTGGTTAACCTGAATGGCCAGATGCTGAAGATAATTCATTTAATAGAAATGAAAAATATCGGAGAGGAGGAAAAGATTAACTAATCTTCCGATACAAGATAGTATGATAAAACAACTGTTTCTAAAGATCCTTCGCTTTCTGATAGTTGGTTTTCTTCCTTATTCTTGTGTATCTGCACAGGTGAATGTGGTAACCCAGCATTACGATCAGGGTCGTACAGGCTGGTATAACCAGGAAACCAGGTTGAACAAAAGCAATGTACGTACCGGCACATTTGGCAAATTATTTTCACGAAATGTGGATGATCAGTTGTATGCACAACCCTTAATTGTCCAGAACGTTCTTATACCTGGTTTTGGGAAAAGGAATATTGTTTATCTCGCATCGGTAAATAATACCATTTATGCTTTTGATGCCGATTCTGCAAATGTCACTGCAGCATATTGGAAAATAAACCTGACCCCAGCCAGTTCAAGACCTGTAAGGCAGGAAGATCTTACCGGTGCATGCCCTGGCAATTTCCTAAGTAATATCGGTATTGTGGGCACACCTGTAATCGATACCCTTTCTAATATCATTTACCTTGTAGCCAGAAGCATTAACCCTTCCACCCGGGTTTTCAGCCAATACCTGCATGCGCTAAACATCAGCACGGGTAATGAACAACCGAATAGTCCGGTTTTGATACAAGCCCAGGTAAACGGCAGTGGAGACGGTAATGTAAATGGGATTGTTCAGTTGGATCCGCAAAGAAATAACCAGCGAACCGGACTTCTTTTGTTAAACGGAGTTGTTTATATGGGATTTTCGTCGCATTGCGACTGGGGCCCTTATCACGGCTGGCTATTGGGTTACGATGCTGCTACTCTTCAGCAGAAATTAGTTTATAATGATACACCGGATGGCTATAATGGTGGTATCTGGATGAGTGGCACCGGACCAGCTGCAGATAATGCGGGTAATATTTTCTTTTCTTCGGGTAATGGTTCTGTAGGTGTTGCAAATGATCCTTCCAATCTGAGGAACCGGTCAGAATCGGTTATAAAATTAAATCCTTCCAACAACCTGCAACCGGTAAAAGACTTTTTCACACCAACCAATTTTCCTGATCTTGAAGCCGCAGACCTAGACCTGGGTACCAGCGGGGTAATGATCATTCCTAATGCTCAGCGGACAATTACCGGGTGTAAGGATGGTAATATCTATCTGCTTGATCAAAATAATCTTGGTGGTTATAATACATCCATTAATAATAGCATTCAGACGGTTAATCTGGGTGTAAATGCCAATATGCATGCACAGTTCACGTATTATGGAGGCACTCAAAATGAGTATGCTTATTTCTGGCCTGAGAATACAGCATTAAAAGCTATTCCTTTTAACAGGAGTACAGGATTGTTAGATGATCAGCGTATTATAACCAGTGGCATTCAGGGGCCTGTTGGGCAAACGGGTTCCATGATGTCCGTTTCTTCAAACAGCTCAATAGATTCAACCGCCATTCTCTGGTCCAGCTATCCCGTTAATTGTGATGGAGAAAATTATAATTGTCCGGGTAT
>JAYVXJ010000594.1:0-5124 GCA_043785285.1 Chitinophagaceae bacterium | reverse complement strand
TGGTGCTGATCACTTTTCTCTATATCAAACCCCGGGATCTATTTCGTAAATTATCCGGTCAGAAAAAATGGAAAGAAGTGATTATTCAGGAATTAGTACACCCGCATCAAAGCGATACCCGTAAATCGGTGTCGGCTGCTATTGGAATATTCATGGGTATCGTGCCCATCTGGGGCTTTCAGTTGATTGTGGCCATCTTTCTGTCCTTGGTTTTGCGATTAAACAAAGTGCTGGTCATTCTCTTTGCCAATATCAGCATACCTCCGTTGATTCCGCTGATCATTTACGGCAGTTACCGGGCCGGCGCTTTCTGGATGTCCGGATCCGCTCCTGAAATCTCTTTTAGTAAAAGTCTGAGTTTATCGGCTATCCGCTATAATTTCAAACAATATCTGCTGGGAAGTATTACACTTGCAATAATTGCGGGTCTGGTAACCGGACTGCTTACCTTCCTGCTGCTTAAGATTTTTAAGAAGAAAACCAGCGTGGCTTCGTAGAAAAAATGGCAAAACCATTCCTCTATATCTATCATTATTTTGCAAAGAACCAGATGGTTTTCTATGCGGTGTTCGTTGCGCTGTTTTTGATTACCGGATATTTTGCTTCAAAGATCCGCCCGGAGGAAGATATTTCGAAGATACTTCCGAAAGACCGTCAAACGGAAAAACTCAATGATCTGTTGCAGAATGCAAAGTTTGCAGACAAGCTGGTGATGATGGTCTCGCTGAAAGACAGCAACAAATCATCGCCGGAAACCCTGGTTGCTTTTTCAGATTCTTTTACCGGGAAATTACTTCAGCAATATCCCGGGTATATCCGCGAAGTGAAGGATCAGGTAAGTGACAGTCTGGTTCCTCCATTGATATCTGCCCTGCATGATCATTTGCCGGTATTCCTGGATTCTGCTGATTATGTAAGCATGGATAGCCTGCTTTTGCCCGATCGGTTGAAAGAAACCCTGGCAGCTGAACTCCGCACCCTTACTTCGCCTGCCGGCATGCTACTGAAAGGCTTTATCAGTAAGGATCCCGTGGGTATCAGTTCACTGGCTTTTAAAAAAATAAGACAACTTCAATACGATGAAAATTTTGACTTATACAACGGCCACATCGTAACGAAGGATAACCGTTATCTGCTATTATTTATTTCTCCGGCATTTCCACCCTCGAATACAGGAAAAAACGGGATTCTGCTGGAAGGCATGGATGCCATCATTCGGGATCTGCAACGATACTCTTTTGCCGAAGTAAATGCCGACTATTTTGGTGCTGTAGCCGTTTCGGAAGGGAATGCCCGGCAGCTCAGAAAGGATTCCATCTTAACCCTGAGTATTACCCTGGTTTTTCTTGTTGTATTTATTGCCTGGTATTTTAAAAAAAAACGCGCTCCTTTTATCATCATGCTGCCTGTTCTGCTGGGCGCTTTATTTTCTTTATCTGTCATTTACCTAATCAAGGGTACCATCTCCGTGATTGCGCTGGCAGCAGGCTCCATTGTGCTGGGGATCGCGATCAATTACTCCCTGCATGTCTACAATCATTTCCGGCACCGGCGGGATATGCGGGCCGTGATAGAAGATTTGGCTTTTCCGTTAACCATCGGGGGGCTAACCACAATAGGTGGATTTTTAGCCCTCCAGTTTGTAAAATCGGATATGCTGAAAGACCTGGGCTTGTTTGCAGCATTCAGTCTGGTTGGAGCATCCCTGAGTTCCCTGATCTTTCTGCCACACCTGATCTCAGCTCCCAAATATGCTATGGTAGAGAAAAAGGAAACGGAAAGAAGTTCCTGGATACTCCGGCTTTCCGATTATCATCCGGAAAAAAACAAATATATCGTAGGGCTCATTTTTTTACTCACTATCGTATTTGCCTTTACTATGACCAGGGTGAGCTTTGATCAGGATATAATGAACATGAATTATATGCCGGATAAGCTGAAAAAATCGGAAGCCACCCTCAATAAGATCAATGCATATAGTCTGCGTTCCATTTACCTGGTAACCGATGGCAGAAACCTCAACGAAGCTTTGGAAAAACAGGAATCACTGGATGGAACCATCGCCACTCTGCGCAATCAAAACATCATTAAAAAATATTCCGGCGTTTTTCATTTGTTGATTTCGGATTCTTTGCAGAAAGCCAGAATTCAAAAATGGAATCAGTACTGGACGAAAGAAAAGAAATCACTACTGCTTCAAAGGCTTCAGCACAGCGGCGATTCGCTGGGGTTTAGTCCAACGGCTTTTCATGCATTTCCCGGACTGATCAACAAATCCTTCCAACCGTTGGACAGTGCCGCGAACAATCTAATAAGAAATGGATTAGCCAACGACTATATCATTTCGAAAAAGGGCCAGACTTCCCTGGTCACCTTGTTAAACGTTTCTCCGGAAGACAAATCATCCATTTACAAGGCTTTCACCAACGATCCTCAGGTAACCGTTATAGACCGCCAATACCTCACTTCCAAACTTGTAAATATGGTCAGCTCCGATTTCAATCAGATCGGCTGGATGACTTCCATCCTGGTTTTTTTGGTTTTGCTTCTGACCTATGGAAGAATAGAATTGACGCTGGTTTCCTTTATACCTATGTTCATCGCTTTTGTTTGGATACTCGGTATTATGGGATTGGCGGGACTTCAATTCAATATCGTAAACATCATTTTATCAGCACTCATCTTTGGTTTGGGTGATGATTACAGCCTGTTCATTATGGACGGGCTGCTTCAGGAATACCGCACCGGAAAAAAGAATCTTTCTTCCTATAAATCGTCTATCGTTCTTTCCGCAATCACAACGCTGGCAGGATTGGGCGTTTTAATATTCGCCAAACATCCCGCATTAAGATCCATTGCCCTGGTTTCCATTGCCGGTATTCTCAGCGTGGTAATCATTGCACAGGTGCTCATTCCATTCATGTTTAATTTTCTAATCAGTAACCGGGTGAAGAAAAAAAGGTTTCCATGGACGATTTCCGGTTTATTAAAATCCATTTTCTCGCTTAGCTATTTTGCATTGGGTAGTCTCCTTGTAACCGGTTGTGGATATATTCTGGTGAAATTTAATAAAGGAAAGAATAAAAAAGAAAGGTGGAAAACATGGTATCACCGGATTTTGTCGGCTTACACCTGGTCCGTCATTCACATTATGGGGAATGTGAAGAAGAAAATAATAAATCCGCTGAATGAAGATTTTTCCAAACCTGCAATTATCATTGCCAACCATCAGTCGTTCCTGGATATATTGATTATGACAATGTTGTATCCTCATGTCGTGTTGCTAACCAACGAATGGGTCTGGAACTCACCCCTGTTTGGGAAACTGGTAAAACTCGCAGACTATTACCCGGTAGCCGAAGGAATAGAAAATGGCATCGGAAAGCTGGCTGAAAAAGTAGGGTCAGGCTATTCTATAGTGGTGTTTCCCGAAGGCACCCGCACGCCGGATGCCCACATCAAAAGATTTCACAAAGGCGCTTTTTTTCTTGCGGAAAAATTACAACTGGATATTCTGCCGGTGGTCATTCATGGAACAGCTTATACGATGTCAAAAGGAGATTCGCTGCTGAAGGATGGCCACATTACCATAAAGTATCTGCCGCGAATTTCTCCCAATGATGATTTCTTTGGAGAAACGTACACTGACCGGGCTAAATCCATTGGAAAATATTTCCGTGAGCAATATGCCTTATTGAAAAGCAGTCAGGAGCAACCCCGTTATTTCCGGGAACAGTTGATATATAATTATCTCTATAAAGGACCTGTACTGGAATGGTATTTAAAAGTCAAAACACGACTGGAAAAAAACTATCAGTTGTTTCACGAACTCATTCCGGAGAATGGCCATATTGCTGATATTGGCTGCGGTTATGGGTTTATGAGTTACCTGCTTCATTTTGCCAGCCCGGGAAGAGATATCACCGGATTTGATTATGATGAAGAAAAGATCGCGGTGGCCAATCATTGTTTCAGTCGTGATGAACAAATCCGTTTTGTAGAAGCAGATATATCCCGGATTCAGCTGGAAGCATCGGACGGCATTATCTTAGCTGATGTGCTGCATTACCTGGAACCGGAACAGCAGCAGATTCTTCTGGAGAAATGTATGGAGAAACTGAATCCGGGTGGAGTATTGCTGATACGGGATGGCGACCGGGACCTGGAGGAACGGCACGAAAGAACAAAGCTTACGGAGTTTTTTTCCACCCGTTTTTTCTCTTTCAACAAAACCGTTCATCATAAACTATTCTATTTATCCGGAAAAGCCATCCGGGATCTGGCTTCACGGAAAAACATGGTTTGCCGCTCTATTGACCCAACGAAATACACATCGAATATCCTTTTTATCATAACCCATCCCGAACCTCATGAAAAAATTTGATGTTTTGATCATTGGGAGTGGCATGGGCGGCCTCGTATGCGGTAACATCCTCAGCAGGGAAGGATACAGCGTTTGCATCGTTGAAAAAAATAAACAGTTAGGCGGATGCCTGCAGGTTTATGTGCGGGACAAAGTGATTTTTGATGCGGGGGTTCATTATCTCGGAGGTCTTGATAAAGGTCAGAATCTCTACCAGATTTTTAAATACCTGGGATTGATGGATAAGCTGAAGTTGGAAAAAATGGATGAGGCGTTCGATCGCGTCGTGCTGGATGACGATGAAAAGATATATGAAATTGCGCAGGGATATGATGCTTTCATTCAACGGTTGGTTCGTGATTTTCCGGAAGAAGAAAAAGCCATCCGCAACTATTGCGATACGATAATAGAAATATGCGACCGGTTTCCAATGTATCGCCTGAGGATGGAAGGAGATGGAAAAGAAAAACAGGAAGTGATGGGGCTTTCTGCCAAAATTTTTATCGATCAGCTGACGGAGAATGAAAAACTGCGCGCGGTATTGGCAGGCAACAATATGTTATACGCAGGTGTGGGAGAACAAACCCCTTTATACGTACATGCGCTGATCGTGAATAGCTATATGGAAAGTGCCTGGAGATGCGTCAATGGCGGCTCCCAAATTACAAAGATCCTTTCTGCAAATATCCACGCAGCAGGAGGGGTTATTATCCGCCATAAGGAAGTAACAAAATTGATTGTTGAAGAAGGCCTCATAACCA
>JAYVXJ010000593.1:0-5137 GCA_043785285.1 Chitinophagaceae bacterium | reverse complement strand
AATGGGTATTCGACAAAGGGTTTTCCAACGGTATGACCCCCGAGGCCCAACACTCGATTGAAGAGTTGGGCATCCTGTTCAAAGGACCCATGGAAACGCCTAAAGGGAAAGGCGTAAAAAGTGTGAACGTCACGGCCCGTAAAACCTGGAACACCTATGCCAACAAACGGGTTTTCTTATCTCTCCATGGCGTGGATACCGTTTTCTCCAAAGCCGGCATTCCGATCGATATCACCATCGTCCGTGAAAATATTGAAGATACTTATGGAGGTATTGAACACATGCCTACGCATGATGTGGCCCTGAGCCGCAGGTTCATTACCCGCCCGGGTAGTCTCCAGGTGATCAAATATGCATTTGAGATGGCTAAGAAGAATGGTGCCAGGCGGATCACCTGCGGACATAAAGCCAATATCATGAAGCTGACGGATGGGCTTTTTCTGGAATGTTTTCAGGAAGTAGCCCGGGAATATCCGGAATTGAAGTCTGATGATATTATTGTAGATGATTTAGCGATGAAACTCGTGGTGCGTCCACAGGATTTTGATGTGGTGGTGCTGACCAACCTGCAGGGAGATATCATTTCCGACCTGTGTGCGGGTCTCGTTGGCGGACTTGGCTTTGCTCCATCCGCAAATATCGGCGACCATATTGCCATCTTTGAAGCCGTGCATGGAACAGCACCGGATATTGCCGGAAAAAATATTGCAAATCCCACTGCCCTTTTATTAAGTGGCATTGCCATGTTGCGTCATCTGGGTTATATGCAGAATGCTGCCGTGATCGAAAATGCTTTATTATATACACTGGAACAGGGCGTGCATACCGGAGATTTCGGAAACAAATCCATTCCAGGTAAAAACACCACCGAATTTTCACAAGCCATTATCGGCAACTTCGGTAAAACACCCGAACATGGAGCAAAGCCGGTGATTCCCAATATGCATATAACGCCCACTGTTTTCAAACTGGATCATAACCATATGATGGTTTCCGTAGAAACCAAGAAAGAATACATTGTAGGTGTGGATATGTTTATTGAAAGTTCTGAACAGCCGGAATACATCGCCAAAAAATGTCATCGTCATGGTGGCGTAAAATTCAACCTCGTAAACATCAGCAACCGGGGCACCCAGGTGTGGCCTACCGGTTCCGTATATACGAATCTGGTGAACCTCTATAATGTCCGTTTTGAAAGCCTGGACGGATCTCCCTTGAATCAGCAGGATGTAATCGGCCTGTATGTGAGCCTCAGCGGCGATTTCAAAATATGTTCATTAGAATTGCTCAATATGGTTGGCGGAAAGCGGGCTTATAGTTTGGCGCAGGGACAGTGAGTTAATTTGAAAATGGAGAACGATTCCGTTCAGTGAAATGAATTAATGATTGGGCCACGCCGTAATAATAATTATTATTCCCCTCCTTTTAATTTCTCATTATCCTGGTGCCTTGTCGTATCGCGGATATTTTTCTTCTCCAGGTTTTTTTGCAGGGCTTCCGTTAAATCAATGCCGGTTTGATTGGCAATGCAGATCAATACCCACAGTACATCCGCCAGTTCATCCGGAAGATTTTTCTGCAAATCGGAATCTTTAAACGACTGATCGCCATACAAACGGCTCATGAGCCTGGCTACTTCACCCACTTCTTCGGTTAGTATGGCCATATTGGTGAGTTCGCTGAAATAACGAACACCGGTGGTGCGGATCCATTCGTCAATCATCTGTTGCGCCTGACGGATGGAGATTTCTTCGGTTAACATGTGATGTAAAAGATTTCAGTTTTCCGGTTTTATTCTACGAATTTATTTAGATCGTCTGGTATCAATCTTTGTTTTTAGTGTCTATTAAAATAGTTACGGGACCATCATTCAGTAATTCGACCTTCATATCCGCACCAAAAATGCCGGTCTGGATTTTTCTACCGAGATCTTTTTCTATTTGTACGATCATAGCCTCATATAAAGGAATAGCAATATCCGGCTTTGAAGCCCGTATGTAAGAAGGGCGATTCCCTTTTTTGGTTGAAGCAAACAAGGTAAACTGACTCACCAGTAATATTTCCCCGCTGGTTTCTACCAGCGAACGATTCATCACAGCAGCATCATCATCAAAAATGCGAAGGTGGATGATTTTATGGCTAAGCCATTGAATATCTTCCGGACCATCCGCATCCTCTATTCCCAACAAAATCAGTAACCCGTCACCGATGGAAGATTTCATTGACCCTTCAATGGTTATACCGGCATGACGAACTCTTTGTATTACTGCGCGCATAAAGACAATTAGTTAATCAGTTAACCGGATAATTTTCAAATTATCCCCCTATTTTCGTCAAATGAAGATAGAAGTTTCCAGGGAAATCAGCTTCCGGACGGCCCGTAGCGGTGGGAAAGGCGGACAAAACGTCAATAAAGTGGAGACGATGGTGTTAGGCTATTTCCATATCGGAAATTCCGCATTGCTCAGCGACGAGCAAAAAGCAATCCTGCAGCAAAAACTTGCTTCCAAAATAAATGCTGCCGGCTTCCTGTTGGTTAAAAGCCAGGTGCATAGGTCGCAACTGGAAAATAAAGAAGAAGTGGTCGAAAAAATAGAACACCTGATTGAACGCGCCCTTATCAAACCAAAACCACGCAAGGCAACCAAACCCAGTTTTGCTTCGAAGGAGAAAAAGAAAGAATTCAAACAGAAGAAGTCGCAGATCAAAAATTCCAGAAAAAAGATCAACCGCCTTGAATGAAGTTCCCTTCACGCCGCCTTAACTATAAATAAAAAGGCAATATTAATTACGGGCGATGATGAGTTTGACTCTTTAATTGGGAAAACCGGTTTTAAAGTAAAATACATTATTCAAAAGGATACAGGTCAACCGTCAATCGTCAACTTATTTATAATACGGCATCAGATCATCCTTAAAAGTTTTTTCGGAGCTTTCCCAGTTTTGGCTCACTTCCTGGCGTCTTTTATTCAGATCCTGATTCAGCTGGTTAAAACTGCTCACGCTGGAATTCATTTCCTTCACCGCTTTATTGTATTCTTTTACATCCTCCTTAGTTTTGTTGCTGCCCTTGGCTTCCACGCTCTTTTTGATCTTGTCAAAATTCTCCTGTTTTAAATAAAAGTCGGTGAGTTTGGGAATATCATTCTTTGCCATACGACTGTAAAATACCAATGCCTCCCGGCATCCATTTGCTAATCCGGAATTTCCTTTGAAGTTTTTGAGGCTATCCGCTTTCAATGCGGTTAATCCTTCATCGGCAAAATGGATCAGGGAATTGCGGGCCTGTTCCGCGTCATTGATCTTATGACTGTTCAGTGCTTTGAACAATTGCCCGTCTTCCCAGTTACATTTGAAAAATATAATGTAGAGCTTGTCACAATACCGGTTTACATTCCCTGCCGAAGACATTTTATCAAACAGATCATTTTTTGATTCCACCAGGGTTACCTTGTATTTGGCGGCAAAATCTGTTTCTGCTTTGGCGAGATTTGCAGAAGCTTCCTCCAGTTTCTCACTGGTTTTTTCTTCCAGTAAAAGATAGGCCTGCATCTGGTCAACGGACTGCTCTGCGATCTCTTCCATATTCACGATCTTGGAATAATCGTCATTGAATATCCGGTAACAAAACTGGATGTAATCAATACTTGCCTGACGTAGCGAATTATCACCCTTATATTTTAGGAGACCAATCGTTTTATATTTGGCATTATTAATACTTTCCAGTGTTTGTCCACGCAACTTTTCCACTTTACGTGCTCTCCGGCTATGCGCTGCTGCGCTGATATAAGCCATGTACTTCTGATCCATTTCCACCCGGGCACTGGAAATCTGGGTCATATAGTCGCTCCCGTTTTCAAAAGTCTGTGCATCCGCTTTTGTCCGGGAAAATAAGGCAAGAATCAGAATAAGGTAAAAATGCGTACGCATCCGGATTGGTTTTGGTATCAATGAATATACTTATTTCTGCAACATCCGGGAAGCGATCTGATAGCCCATTAGCAAGCCCGGATCTTTCGATAAAACGTGAGTAAGCATCAGATTCGTATTCCGCAGATCCTCATCCGTGCGCATTCTGATTTTTTCAAATGCATTCCACTGGATCTCATAGGGAAGAGAGACGGTCGGCAGGGATTTTTCCCGGTCTGCCAGGAATTTCTTCATTTGTTCATGTTCTTCCCTTATTTTCTGCAGGGATAGCGATTCATCCTTCGGCGTTTGCAACGCGACCAGCTGATCCAGATAATGATTAAAGGACTTTAGATAAGCGCTGGTATCTGTAAATAATCTGGCAAAAGCGATCAGGCTATCCACCGGCAACGCAGGGTATGCATGATAATATTTATTGGGTTCGATCTGCGTATTAGTAAGTGCAAAAGGCATTGTGCGTTCCCGTTCCGACCGGGCTGCTGTAAAGTCACGCAACAAAATGTCCGGGATCACGCCAGTTTCCTGTGCACTGGTCCCATTCACCCGGAAAAGTCGTTCTACCGTAACCTTAATAAAATTTTCGGCATATTTCATCCTTTCCAAATGATGTTCATCAAACACCGTATCCAGGGGCAATACCACCTGGGCTGTAGCTTTTCCAAAGGTGGGCGAACCGACAATCAGGGCCCGGTGATAATCCTGCAATGTACCCGCCAGCATCTCCGAAGCAGAAGCGCTGAATCCGTTCACGAGCAGGAGGAGTGGGCCCTCATACACCGAACCGCGGTTGACATCTTTCATGGTAAAGACCTTCCCTTCTTTATTTTTCGTCATACCCACCGCACCCACATCAATAAAAATTCCGGCGAGGGCAATGGCTTCGGTCATCGACCCTCCTCCATTATACCGCAGGTCCAGAATCAGTCCTTCGATATTTTCCTTTTTTAATTTAAGGATTTCTTTGGCCACATCATCCGCACAGCCGTTACTTCCTCCGGCGCCGCTTTCCCAATCGGTGTAGAATGCAGGTAAAGAAATGAATCCGATGCGGTGATCTCCTTTCAGAATAAAACTTCTCACTTTGCTGTTGTCGTCATCCAACAGGGCTTTTTCGCGTTGCAATGTCACTTTCCGGATGCTTCCATCGTTTTTCTTCAGCGTCAGGGTTAAGTTTTTAGGATGGTCGCCGGAGATCAGCACGCTCACT
>JAYVXJ010000592.1:0-5148 GCA_043785285.1 Chitinophagaceae bacterium | reverse complement strand
CATTGGGATGATTGGCATAAGCAGCGAGCAAATTGCCCAACACGGTGGAATCCTGCCGGATACCGCCGCAGCCCCCGTTGTGATTCAAAAAGCGAATGCCATCAACCTGTTGAAAAACAGCTGACCGGTTGTTGCTGAAAGCAGGCATAGCCACATCCGGATCCGTCAGATTCTTCCCCTCCCGGTGCGCGTGGATCAGTTCCCGGGTAAACGCTTTATATTTTTCCGTAGCCGAATAACCCAGTTCATCCTGAAGTACTTCCCGGATCACATCCATATTCCGGTTCTCACAGAATACAGTTGGGATGAATAGCCAGTAGTTGGCGGTTCCTACGCGGCCATCACTCCGGTGATAACCCAAAAAATGCTGGTCTTTGAACTTCGACACATCGGGCGGGGTCCAGTAATATTGCCGCTGCCGGTAATCATACGGATTGGCTGCATGTTGCACATTGCCAGTTGTTAACCGGCTCCCTGCGGAAACATCCATCAGGGTTTTACCTACAAGCACGCCGTACATCATGATTTTGTCACCCGCTCTCAGATCATGCGTAAAGAATTTATGCTTAGCCGGAATACCTTCCTTCAGCGTATAGTGTTCACCGTTATAATTGATCGTTTCGCCAGAAGCGAGGTTTTTTAACGCTATCAGCACAGAATCCGCGGGATGTATTTTAAGAACACTATTTTTCATTTCCTGATTTTATTGATTGATTACCTTTTTAAGCGCTGCCGGAGATCCCTGTTGCAATAATATCTGAAGACCCTGCTGAACTGCCCCGGTAAATCCCGTAAGCTCGGAAAGATCAGTACCCCAAAGATCCTGATTTTGTAAAATTTTCACAATAAAATGATTATTATCATGCAGCTTCCATTGCCGGGAAAAATAAGGAGCCTGATCATCCTCAATCAGGTATTCTTTACCGTATAAGGAACCGTAGTACTTACCATCTGCTTTTTTCTCCGATTTCATAAACAGCAGATAGGCGGCAAATCCAAGGGACATGCACCGGGGAGCCACTCCGAATTTGTCCACATACTTCCGGATTAGAGGCACATTCCTCATGCGCATTTTAGTGGAGTACTGCAATGCAATATTGATCCATAAATGGTCTATAAAAGGATTTTTAAACCGGTCAATGACCATATTGGCAAAATTTGTTGCGGAATCTTTTGTGATATCTCCTTCGGAAATCACCGGAATGATCTCTTTTAACATAAGGTCGCGAAGGTATTGGGCAAACGCCGGAGCGCCCAATGCCTGCCTTACCATCGGATACCCGGCCATCACGGCCAGTGCGCAACTGAAAGTATGAGATCCGTTCAGCAGGCGCAATTTCAGTTCCCGGAACCGCAGGATGTCTGGCGCAATCACCACCCGCTCATCAGCTCCGGCAAAGGAAAGAATTTCTTTTACTTTCGGGCTGGATGATTGGATCGCCCACAACCGGTAGACTTCGGTCATAATCAGTAACTCATCTGAATATCCCAGTCTCGCCTCCATATCCGATTTCGCGCCTGCGGATAATTTCCCGGGCACAATACAATCCACCAGCGAATTACAGAAGAAATTTGCTTTTTCAAGCCATTCGATAAAAGCGGGCTCCAGAGGCTGTTTTTTAGCCAGTTGTACGAGAATGGAAAACAATTGATCCGCGTTATTAAGAATCAGTTCCGTGGGAATTATGACCATTCCTTTAGAAAGATCTCCGCGGAAAACCTGGTACCGGCGATACAGAAAAGCCAGGAGCTTGCCAGGGAATGAAGCGGGTGGCGTTTGATCAATCCGGTCATCCGTTAATACAATGCCCACTTCCGTTGTATTGGAGATGATCAATTGCATATCGGGATTTTCAGCACAACGCAAAATTTCATCCCAATGATCATGGGCAGAAAGCACGCAGCTGATCGAGGCGTTTACAATATCTTTTTCTATTTTATTATCCCCTTCAATGCCTCTCACACAAATGGTATATAGGTTATCCTGATCTTTAAAGCTATCTGTGCTTCCTGCATCTGTAGATTTAACAACCACGATCCGTCCATTAAAGAGCCCTTGTTTGTTCGCCTGATCAATGAAATAGTCGGGCAATCCACGAAGCAATCCGCCCGTTCCAAACTGCAATACTTTTTCCGGAAGAGAAAAATAATCACGGTGGGGAAGATCCAACGCTGAATTTTTAATCTGACCCAAACTTCTTTCTGATAAAATCATGCTATATGGTTTATTTCCTTTCTTGTGTATTCATTAAAACTATTCCCAAAATTACGAAAGCACCGGCCATTCTTACCATAACCGGAAAGAGTATGCCTCTTTTTATTTACGCAATCGTTACCGATGAAGAGTTGACAAACAGATTTTGTTAAACAAACAGGAAGATATCAACGCCAGATAAAAAAGTATTTCCTTAAAAGTGATTATTTTAGGGGCATATATGAATTCCAATAATTTGTTTCGGCGAATATTTCTTCCACTTTGCCTTTGGATTTGTCCTTTTTTCCCGGCAGCTCAGAAGACTGCAGGCACCATTCTACTGGACCAGGAAGGATTTTATCCGCGCGAATCCAAAATTGCGGTGATCACCGGAGTTGCCCGGGAAGCCCCATTTTTTGTAATCCGTGAAAACCGTCCCGATACGGTATTTCGCGGAGTGATTTCTCTTCAAAAAAAATCTTACAATTCTTCTCTGATAACGCGCATCGCGGATTTTAGCAATTTACAGCAAACCGGAAGCTTTCATCTTGCTGTAGTTGGTTGCTGCAGTTCTTATCCATTCTTCATTGAACGGCAGGTGCATCACAAGTTAGCTATCGCTTCACTTAAAGGGTTTTATTTTCAGCGGGCTTCCGTGCCCCTGGAGGAAACGTTTGCGGGTAAATGGAAGAGGGCTGCAGGTCATCCGGATACGATCGTGTACATTCATCCGTCTGCCGCTTCACCCGGCAGGAAAGCAGGCAGTGCAATCCCTACTCCCGGAGGTTGGTATGATGCAGGTGACTATAATAAATATATGGTGAATTCGGGTATCACCATGGCCACTTTACTTTCTGCCTACGAAGATTTCAAAGCCTATTTTGATACCCTGCACACGAACATTCCTCCGGCAGGAAATATTCCTGATCTGTTGAATGAAATCCTGTATAACCTGCGCTGGATGTTGTGCATGCAGGACCCGGCAGACGGAGGCGTTTATCACAAATGCACAAATGCTGTATTCGACGCGATGATCATGCCCGAAGCGGCTACCAAACCCAGGTATGTGGTAGAAAAAGGAACTGGGGCAACATTGGATTTTGCAGCCGTGATGGCGCAGGCTTCCCGCGTGATTTCTTCATACAATAATGAATTACCCGGACTGGCCGACAGTTGTATAAAAGCTGCGGAGAATGCCTGGACATGGGCGAAACAACATCCTGCGCTCCTTTATGACCAGGAAGCGATGAATAAGTTGTACGAACCAAAAATTACTACCGGCGAATATGGTGATAAAAAACTCTCCGACGAATGGTTCTGGGCCGCATCTGAGTTATTTATTACACAGGGTGATGAACAATACCAGCAGGTAATATTGAGCCATGCACAGGAAAGTTTCCCTTTACCCTCCTGGGCCGAAACCGGCATGCTGGGGATTTACAGCATACTGCGTTTTAATAAAGAAAATAGTTTGAGATTAACTGGAATAAAACCGGATCTGCTCCGGAGAGCCGACGCCCTGATTGCTTCCCGGGATACGAGTGCCCTTCTAACGGTTATGGGCAGCAGCCGTAACGACTTTGTGTGGGGAAGCAATGCGGTGGCCGCCAACCAGGGCATTTTGCTGATCAATAGTTATTTACTCACCCGCAATTCAAAATACCTGCAGGGAGCACAGAGTAACCTGGAATACCTCTGTGGCAGAAATGCCACCGGATATTGTTTTATCACCGGTTTCGGAACCCATTCCCCCATGCATCCACATCATCGGCCTTCTATTGACGATGGCATTGTAGATCCGGTACGCGGCCTGCTCGTTGGCGGCCCCAATCCCGGGGAACAGGATCATTGTCATTATAACTTCCACGAACCGGAGACAGCTTATGTGGATTCCGATTGCGCGTATGCCTCTAATGAAATCGCCATTAACTGGAATGCCCCGTTGGTTTACCTGGCTAATGCAATAGAAGCATTGAACGCGTTGCACCGGTAGATGGCAGATGGCTTTGGCCGCCGAAGTGAAGGCGGGTTTGATGGATTTCAGGGTTGAATTCTTTCATTGGTTTTACCTTTGGAGAACCTAACCTTCTGGTCGGTTAAAAGAAATCAATGAAAAATATAAAAATCGCTTCCGCCCAGTTTGAAAACAAAAGCGGCGATAAAACCTTTAATCTTTCCGTAATAGATCTTCTCTCCAAAGAAGCAGCCCGCAATGGAGCACAAGCCATTGCCTTTCATGAATGCTCCATCACAGGCTATTCGTTTGTCAGGAATTTCTCGAAAACACAAATGCTGGATCTCGCAGAATACATTCCCGAAGGAGAGAGCATAACCAGGCTCCGGGAGATTGCTGAAAAAAATAATATCGCCGTGTTAGCCGGACTATTTGAAAAAGATAAAAACGAAAATATATTCAAAGCTTACGTATGTGTGGATAAAACCGGAGTGCTCGCAAAATTCAGAAAACTGCATCCATTTATCAACCCCTATTTAACACCAGGCGACCGCTATTGTGTGTTTGATCTGTATGGTTGGAAATGTGGAATACTGATCTGCTACGACAACAACATCATAGAAAATGTTCGTGCAACCAAATTGCTGGGCGCAGATATTCTTTTTATGCCGCACGTCACTATGTGTACGCCGTCAACCAGGCCGGGCGCTGGTTTTGTGGATCCGGCACTTTGGAAAAACAGGGAAAAAGATCCTACTTCCCTCCATCTGGAATTCAACGGCTTGAAAGGAAGGAAATGGCTGATGAAATGGTTACCTGCACGGGCTTACGACAATGCCCTGTACGTCATTTTCTCTAACCCGATCGGAATGGATGATGATCAGCTCAAAAATGGATGTTCTATGATTCTGGATCCATTTGGGGATATTCTGGCAGAATGCCGGTTGCTGGGAGATGAATGCTGCATCGCCACCATTACACCTGAAAAACTTGAACAGGC
>JAYVXJ010000591.1:0-5150 GCA_043785285.1 Chitinophagaceae bacterium | reverse complement strand
TATAAACAACCAGTTGCACATCCTTTGGTATACTGTCGGCACTGTCCGCATAGTCAACCCAGATACCTTCCTGAATCAGTTGCCTTGTTAGTGCCGTTTCCGTTTTATCATATCCACTCACCACTTTCCCCTGGCTTTTGAAATACCTCGCCAATGCACTCATCCCGATCCCGCCGATACCTATAAAATATACCCCTTTACTATTTTTCAGATCAGTCATGGAGTACGTTAAGAATTTCAGTAGCAATCTTTTCGTCCGCATTCGTGATGGCCAGCCTGCCAATGTTTTCTTTCAATAGTTCCTGTTCCTCTTTATTATTGGCCAGGGCAATCACAGCAACTACCAGTTTACTCATCACTTCATTATCCGGGATCATCATCGCCGCATGTTTATTTACCAGATTCTGTGCGTTGACCGTCTGATGATCTTCCGTGGCATGAGGATAAGGAACAAAAATGACCGGTTTTTTCACTGCACATAATTCATAGAGCACACTCCCCGATCTGGAAACCACAATATCCGCTGCCGCATAAGCATATTCCATCTTCGAAATGAATTGGTTTGCCCAGATCAGGCTGCTCTCTGCTGCATGTTCAGCAGCTTTTGCAGCAAAGGTTTTACCCGTTTGCCAGATCAGCTGGATCTGATTTTTTTTCAGCCATGGAATCCCGGCATCGATCGCTTCGTTGATACTTTTTGCGCCCAGACTTCCACCGGTAACTAATACCGTGCTGTGACCGGGATCCAATCCGAAAAAAGTAATCCCTTCCGCTCTCGATATTTTATTCCCAACCACCTGCGCACGAACCGGATTTCCGGTGTGCATCAATCGGTCTGCCGGAAAAAACTTTTCCATCCCATCACTTGCCGTAAATATGCGGGTTGCTTTTTCCCCCAGCAGCATATTGGCTTTACCTGCAAACGAATTGGATTCGTGAATAAAACTGGGAATTCCCTTTGCCTGCGCATACCGCAAAACGGGAAAAGTAGAATACCCCCCAACCCCGATGGCGGCATCCGGATGGAAGGCCTTGAAAATTTTCCGTACCTGAAAAAAACTTTTAATCAGCTTGTACGGCAGTCCGATATTTTTTATCAAAGAACTTCTGTTGAACCCCGCAATATCAATCCCCTCTATTTTATAACCGGCTTCCGGCACTTTCTCCATTTCCATTTTCCCTTTGGCCCCCACAAACAGGATCTCGATATCCTGCGCTTGTTTTTTCAGTGCGTTCGCAATCGCAACAGCGGGAAAAATATGTCCCCCTGTTCCACCTCCCGCTATGATGATCCGTTTAGACAATTTGAAAATGTGAAAAATTTAAAAATTGAAAATTGCTAAAAGCGGCGATCATCTCATTAAGGCGAATATTGAATGCCAATATTTTCATTTTAAAATTTTTAAATTAACTAATTGACTGCACAGCAGTCGTCTCTCCTTCAATCCGCTCGGCATTTCTGGCTACACTCAATATGATCCCGATGGCCAGACAGGTAAATAAAAACGAGCTCCCTCCCATGCTGATCAGCGGCAGGGTAACCCCGGTTACCGGAAACAAATTTACATTCACCGCCATATTGGCAATAGCCTGGATCACCAGGGTAAAACTCAGTCCCAGCGCCAGAAATGCGCCAAACGCAAAGGGGCATTTTTTAAAAATGCGGATGCTCCTGAAAAGGAACAGCAAATAAATAAACATGATGAGGGCGCCGCCAACCATTCCGTATTCTTCTATAATGATGGCATAGATAAAATCCGAATACGGATGTGGCAGAAAATTCCGTTGCCGGCTATTGCCGGGTCCCAATCCGATCCAGCCGCCATTAGCTACTGCGATCTTTGCCTGATTCACCTGGTAATTATCATCTTCTTTCGCCGCCTGGTTTCCATACATAAAATTCTCCACGCGATTGATCCAGGTATCCACACGCACGAATAAATGGGAATGGCTTTCCGATTTCGGCTTTATAACTACAGCATCTCCGGATTTATGGCGAACGATAGTCGCCAGCACAAGTATGAGTACCGGAATCATCGCAATACTGATGGTAAGTAAAAGATGTTTTCCACTCACCCTGCCAATAAACATCAGCATCAAACCGGTTGCTCCGATGAGCAGGGCGGTGGAAAGATTAGCGGGTGCGATCAGCAAACAAACAATAGCCACCGGCAGGATCACCGGTAAAAATCCCTGACGGAAATCTTTTATTACATCCTGCTTCCTGCTCAATAAACGGCTGATATACATGATCAGCGCCAGTTTGGCCAGGTCGGATGTTTGAAAAGTAAGGTTGATGATGGGCAGCCTGATCCAGCGGCTGCCTTCATTCAGACTTACCCCGAAAAATAAAGTATAGACTAATAATGGAATGGAGATCAGGAAGAGGATCTTCGCAACTTTCGAATAAATAATATAATTCACCTGGTGAGCGAAATAAATGATCAGTACCCCTGCAATAATAAAGGCAAATTGTTTAAACAGATAGATCTCAGTGTTGCCCTTATACATTTTATAGGCCAGTAAACCGGTAGAACTGTAAACCGACAATAAGGATACCATGGCCAGCAACAGCACTACAGCCCAGATCACTTTATCACCTTTCGTTCTTGAACCCAGGTGCTTAAAGGCGCGCTTTTCTATGGAAATGGAATCCGACAAACCTTTTTACTTTTTACTTTCTTCAGAGATCCCGCACAGCTTCCTTAAATTGCTTTCCCCTGTCCTCATAATTTTTAAACAGATCAAAACTGGCGCAGGCAGGACTCAGCAAAACCACGTCTCCGATATCAGCCAGGTGAAAACTGCTTTTCACCGCTTCTTTTGCATTGCCCGTATTCACCATGATGCCCACATCGTTCTGAAAAGCCTCCTGTATTTTCCGGTTATCTACTCCCATGCAAACAATCGCTTTTACTTTTTCCCTGACCAGATTGCGTATCAGGGAATAGTCATTGCCTTTGTCCACTCCACCGAGGATCAGGATCACCGGTTTCTGCATGGTTTCGAGGGCGTACCAGGTAGAGTTGACATTCGTTGCTTTACTATCGTTGATGAACTCCACGCCCCGCACCGTACTCACGTATTCCATCCGGTGTTCCAGAGATTCAAAACTCTGTACCGCCTCCCTGATTTTTTCTTTCCGGATGCCGATAGTAACTGCGGCCAGTCCTGCAGCCAGGGTATTATATTGATTGTGAATGCCCTTCAATGCAAAGTCGTAAATGCTCATTTGCACAGTTTCACTCCCCGTTTTTAAAGTCATCTGCCCGTTCCTGATAAAGCCTCCCTGATTTGGTTCCTGTTGCATGGTAAATGGTAATGGGTTAGATTGAAAAGGGTATTGATGTAAATATTTTTTAATCACCGGATCATCTTCGTTATAAATAAATGAGTCCGCAGGGATCTGATTCTTTACAATGCCGAATTTGCTCCTGATATAATTTTCAAACCGGTAATCGTATCTGTCCAGGTGATCCTCCGTGATATTGGTCAGTATCGCGATATCCGGCCTGAACGTTTTGATGTCATCCAACTGAAAACTGCTGATCTCCGCGATATACCAGGGTTTCGGATTCTCTGCAACCTGCTTCGCAAAAGAAATCCCGATATTGCCTACCAGCGCACAATCCAAACCACCCTGCTGGCAAATATGATATGTCAAAGAAGTGGTTGTGGTTTTCCCATTGCTTCCTGTAATTCCCACGATGCGGCTGTTTCCTTTATACCGGTATGCCAACTCAATCTCACTGATCACCGGTATGCCTTTGGCCCTTATTTGTTTTACCAGCACGTTTTTTTCCGGTATCCCCGGACTCTTCATCACTTCTGTTCCATTCAATATTCTTTCCTCACTGTGTTTTCCCTCCTCGTATTCAATTCCTTTCTCTTCCAGCGTCTTCTTATGTTGCTCTTGTATCTTTCCTCTATCTGAAACAAATACGGTATATCCTTTTTGGGATGCCAGGATTGCCGCGCCAACACCGCTTTCTCCGGCACCCAGTATGATCATTCGTTTCAACATGCCCTTTCGGATTTTTAATCCCCTCTTTAAAAGAACGGATTGGGGGTTTTTCAAAAGCATGAATAATTTCCTGCGCCACAATCTTTTTTCCTCACGGTTTTTCCGGCTGGATTCATCCCGGTTGGTTTTCCAAATTCTTTTATCCGGTGGTTTACCTGATTTTCAGCGTTACGATCGCAAACACCACACAGAGTATGGTCACGATCCAAAACCTTGTCACAATCTTACTCTCCTGATATCCCAGCTTCTGGTAATGATGATGCAGCGGACTCATGAGGAATATTCTTTTTCCATCTCCGTACTTCCTCCTTGAGTATTTGAAATAGGCCACCTGCAACACCACACTGATATTCTCCACGAGGAACACGCCACAGAATATCGGTATCAATAATTCTTTCCTCACGATGAACGCAAGCGCTGCAATGATTCCGCCGAGCGTGAGACTTCCCGTATCTCCCATGAATACCGTTGCCGGATAGGAGTTGTACCAAAGAAATCCCAAACAGGCTCCGATTAATGCCCCGATGAAAATGGACAACTCTCCCAGGTTGGGGATATACATGATGTTCAGGTATTCGGCAACCCGCAGGTTACCACTGGCATAAGCAAAAACACCCAAACAGGTTCCGATAATCGCGCTCACTCCCGTTGCCAACCCATCTACTCCATCCGTAATATTGGCACCATTGGACACTGCAGTGATAATAAAAATTACGATCACCATGTATAAGATCCAGGTTGCTCCATGTAGTGCATCTGGCAACAGTCTGGAATAACGGAATTCATGATTCTTGACAAACGGGATGGTGGTTATGGGCTCACTCACTTCTACGAATAATTTTTCCTTCCCGTCCAGCACTACTTTTTTAATACCCGTAGTATCAACTGGTTTTGCATCCCCTATAAATTCCCTCCACACTTTCGTATTACTATTAAAATAAAGGGTGGCGGCAACTACGAAGCCCAGTACTACCTGGCCCCCTATTTTAAACCATCCGGCTAACCCGTCTTTATCGCCTTTTTTATAAGCAATGCCTTGTTTCTGCGCCATTTGTTTCGCGCGCAGTTTCAGATAATCATCAATAAACCCGATCATACCCATCCACAGGGTGGCGAAGATCATCAG
>JAYVXJ010000590.1:0-5158 GCA_043785285.1 Chitinophagaceae bacterium | reverse complement strand
TTTATTAATAGTATTGAGATTAAAACCTACTTTTTAAAGAATTTTATTCACGATCCCTCGATCTTTAATTCTTTACGATACTGGGAGGGTGTTTTTTGTGTCTGTTGCTTGAAGAATTTATTGAAATTGGTAAAAGTCTGGAATCCTGATTTATAACATACGCTGGAAATGGTCAGTTCTTCCTCATGTAAGAGCTTGCAGGCATGCCCGATCCTCAGCTCATTTAAAAAGGCGAAAAAGGTTTTTTGGGTTCTTTTCTTGAAAAAATTACAGAACGCCTGCGGTGTCATGTTTGCAATGGAAGCAATTTCAGGTAGGGCAATCGGCTCCGTAAAATTCTGCATCAGGTATTGATACACATTATTCATCCGTTCGGTATCCTTTTCATTAAAGGAATGATTGTAGCCAACGGATGCCAGGAATTCATATTCTCCTCCTTCCAGTAATATTTTGATTATCTCGAAAAAATCGATGATCATGTCGAGCCCGACCTTTCCGGGTAGGGGTAACAATTTTTTGGTAACCCGCTGCTGCGTTTCCCCCAGAAATCGTATGCCCCTCCGGGAACGATCAATCAGGTTTTTTACTTTGGACAGCAACTGCAGATCATTGGTCAGGTTGCATAGAAAGTCAGCCGGGAAATAAAGAACGATGGCCTTGGCCGTCCGACCCACCTTATCCTCCAGAATGGCTGGATCGTTATACCATATATGCGGAAGATTGGGACTCATCAACACCAGGTCCCCTGCCCTGAAATTACTAATGCTGTCCCCGACAAACCGCTTGCCATAGCTTTCGACAACAAAGTTTAGTTCACAGAGATCATGAAAATGAAATGGCGTTTGAAAATGATTTTCCTCGATTTTCTTAAAAGAAAACGAACTTAAGTTCGGTATACCAATCTCGATCAAATTTGCCTTCATTTACAATATATAAAATTCATTGGCTACTTACTGAAAGTACTAATATTGTTCAATATTCCGACTTTATGATTAAATAGCTTCTATTCTTCTTAATATACTTTCAATATTCCCTCTTAACGTAATATCCTTAACCAGACATAGTACTGATGCGCTTATTTTACCGCTTAGGGGTGCGGTCAGTATGTAATAAATATATTAAAATACTTTAAGTATCTGTTAAATATGTCCCAAACTAATCAGAGGTACAAATCTAAATTTACAGCTCGATTGCAATGTTTTGCCTTTCCAATTTCGCAAACCAAAAAAATAATTGCTGTATGAAATTAATTTTGTGGCAACACTTAAGAAAATGCGGAAACGTATTTTTTTTCCTCTCTTTTCTCTTTTTAGCGCTTTGTGCAACTGCTCACGCACAGGAAAGCAGAACGATAACCGGAACCATTCAGGATGAAAAAAATATACCTTTAACCGGTGTTTCAATAATAGAAAAAGGCACAAAAAATGCCGCAACAACTGATGAGAGAGGTGCATTCAGTCTCCAAATCAAGCCGCAGGCTGTCCTGGTAATCAGCTATACAGGATATAAATCGCAGGAAATATCCGTCAGGGACCAGGCAAGGATCGACATTTCTCTTACACCGAATAATAATTTGCTTGGCGATGTGGTTGTGATAGGCTACGGCACGCAACGGAAGGTAGATGTTACCGGTTCCGTGGGTTCCATTGGAAGTGCGGCCATTAAAGAAAGGCCTTCACCCAATGCGCTGGGGGCATTAGCCGGCCGGGTTCCTGGCGTCAGCATTACCAATAACTCGGGCAGGCCGGGAGATTATCGTATTAACATTCGGGGTTTTAATTCTATCAATGCGTCCAACAATCCTTTGTTCGTCGTGGATGGGGTGATCGGCGTGGATTATTCAACGATCAATCCCAATGACATTGAAACGATCGATGTATTGAAAGATGCTTCTGCCACCGCTATATACGGCGCAAGGGGTTCCGGAGGCGTCATTATCATCAGTACAAAACATGGTGTAGATGGCAAGCCTGCTGTAAACTATGATTTTGTAGGTGGCTTCAACTTTCTACCCAGGGAAATCCCTTTGCTAAACTCAACGCAGTACCAGGCCATGGAAAAAGCCGCTTATGCCTATGTTCCGGGAAGGGCCTATCCCGATTTTGCTATTCTGGAACCGGACCTGTATAAAACTGACGGGACGCCCAAATACAATACAGACTGGCAGAAAGAAGTATACAAGCCCACTTTTTCTCAAAACCATAATCTATCGGTATCGGGTGGAAATAAGGATCTGCGGTACAGCATGAATTATGGTTACCAGGATGATGAAGCTCTGCTGTTGCTAACGTACAATAAAAAATATTCTGTCAGGATAAACCTGGACGCAAAAGTAAACGACTGGCTTACAACCGGTCTGAATTTGTCCGGGACCTATTTCCAGGAAAGGATACAGGATGACGGTGTAGGTGGACTGACGGCTACCCGTGAAGTAATGGAAGCCTTTCCGATGATTCCTGTGAAATTACCCAATGGCTCCTGGGGCGGTAATTATATGCATGCTGCCTCAGAAGGTGCGGATAATCCTGTGAATATTCTCAGGACAAAATACAATATTAATAACCGGACAATTGTGCTGGGAAATGCCTATTTCGATATTCGCCTGAGTAACGACCTTAACTTCCGGACCAGCATTTCGTCCCAGATAAATACAAACAAAAATGATAATGCCTTCAGCGGATCGGCCATCCAGAGAGGATTGTACCAGAACATTTCCGCGGGCGTTAATTCAGACAAAGCCTTGTATTGGCAGAGCTCCAGCTATTTTACTTATAAAAAATTGATCAATAAGATCCATAGCCTGAATGTTATTCTGGGTGCGGAATGGGCAAAGACGAATTATGAAAGTGTAAATGCATCGGCATCCAATTTCGACGGTGATTTCTATTTGTGGAACAACCTGGGCGCTGCTACCGTTCCCAATCCGCCTTCTTCCAACGCCTACGCATGGCAGATCAACTCCTATTTTACCCGGCTGATTTATTCCTTAAAAGATAAATACCTGTTTACGGCTACCGGAAGATATGATGGGTCTTCTAAATTCGGAGCCAATCATAAATATGCTTTCTTCCCCTCTGCCGCGCTTGCCTGGCGCGTTTCACAAGAAGACTTCCTCAAAGAAAGCAAAGTGATCAGCAATCTGAAATTAAGGGTCAGCTACGGCAGTACCGGGAACTCCGAGATCGGACAATATCAGTCAATCAGTGCACTGGCATCTAATACGGCTATCTTTAATGGCGCCAGAGCAGGGGGTGAAGTGCAGGGAACTATCCCTAACCCGGATCTTAAATGGGAAAAGACAGACCAGGCGGATTTCGGTGTTGACCTGGGATTGTTCAACAACCGCATAAATGTAACAGCGGATATATATAATAAGGTCACCAAAGACCTGTTATTGTTTGCTCCCGTTCCTTTATCGTCAGGTTATGACAATGTTTTAAAAAATATCGGTTCCGTCCGCAACAGGGGCTTCGAACTGGGTTTGAATACCTATAACCTGACGGGCGCCTTCAAATGGAATACCATTCTGAACTTCTCCGTCAACAGGAATAAGATCCTCGCGCTTGGAACACATAATGAAGACATTTTTCCAGGTCCCGGATTTCTGGATCAGACCAATATCTTACGGGTTGGCGAGCAGGTAGGTACGTTTTTCGGCCTGGTAAGAGAAGGCACCTGGGGTTCAACCGAAGCGGTAGAAGCAGCAAAATTTAATGCCAAACCCGGAGATCTGAAAGAAAAGGATCTGAACGGTGACGGAAAGATCGATGGCAGGGACAGGACGATTCTGGGATATGCCTATCCAAAATATGAAATGGAATTTATTAATAAATTCTCCTATAAAAACTGGGATCTTGTAATAGACATTCAGGTAAGCCAGGGTAACAGTGTGTTAAACCTGGGGTATGCTACTTCGGAAGACAGGCAGACACTGGCCAACAGCTATACTACCGTGCTGAATGCCTGGACGCCCTCCAATCAGAACACCAGTATTGCACAGGTCAGATTAAATGCAGATGGACCTTCTCTGAGACAGGATAGTCACTATCTGGATGACGGTTCTTTTATACGCGGTAAGAACATTTCGATCGCCTATAACTTGTCCAAAGATCTCACCCGGAAAATTCACCTGAACAACCTGAGACTGTTTGCGGGCGTCCAGAATGCTTTCCTGATCACGAAATACAAGAATGGATATGATCCCGAAGTATCCACCTATTCACAGGCTTTTGCATATGGAATTGAATTCTATGCCTTGCCGAAGGCCAGGACATTCAATGTAGGAGTAAATGTAAATTTTTAACTTTCAACCATTCTTTTTTATGCAAAAAGTAAAAATATTTCCGGCGCTGTTCATGGCTGCGATAATCATGAGTTCATCCTGCAAGAAATTTCTGCAGGAGACCCCTAAAAGTTTTTATACCCCCGATAACTATTATACCAGCCTGGTGCAGGCTCAAAATTCGGTGAATGGCATTTATGCCTTTACCCGGGACTTTTATGCCAGCATCGGACTGTTCAGCGAAGATGCCATGTTCATGCTGGAAATGCCAACAGGGCAGGCCAGGACCGAGACAAACCAGTCGAATAACAACGCGAATCTGCTGAACCTGACGATGACGCCTACGGACCTTTATTTTAACACCTGGTGGAGAAGCTCCTATAAAGGCATCGATGCGGCTAACCTGGCCATCAAAAATATTCCAGGTATTCCGGAGTCGGTTGTATCAGCCACACAAAAATCACAATTGCTGGGACAGGCACAGTTCCTGCGGGCCTGGTTCTATTTTAATCTGGTCAGGATATTCGGCGATGTGCCTTTGGTAGTTGAACCAACTGCAAGCGCCAGTGGACTGCAGGTGAAAAGGACGGCTACAAAAGATATCTACGAACAATTGATTCTGCCCGACCTCCTGTCGGCGGAACAGAGCGGACTGCCTTTTTTAGATCACACCGGCAGGGTAGACATTGGCGCCGTTAAAGCATTGCTGGCTAAAGTCTATGAAACAATGGCCGGATTTCCCTTACAGGAAACCGATAAAATGGCCTTGGCTAAGCAGAAAGCATATGAAGTAATTTCTTCCGGCAGTTACATGCTGTATCAGAATTATGACGAATTCAGGGATCCAACCAATGACAACAATAAGGAAAACATTTT
>JAYVXJ010000589.1:0-5185 GCA_043785285.1 Chitinophagaceae bacterium | reverse complement strand
ATTTATTTAGCATCTCTTATTTATATTTTGAAGAAAAATGCCTGAATTCTGTTAAAATAGAAGGTATTCGATCAAGGGGGGTTATCAGCAAAAAGCTTATCGAGGATCCCCATTACCTTTTTAAAAATGTGTAAAGTGTTTAAATTGTTTGAGAACAGATTAAGTTAAAGTTCAGTCAACAGCTTATCAACAAATTCTTTGCCCATTACTGCAATACCGGCATCGTACTGATCCAAAAACGACCAGGTCTTCTTTTTAAGTGACTGGAACATATGAACGTCAATAGCTTTGCCCGAGCCGGAAATCGTTACTTCTCCATTTTTCACCTGCTGGTTGTTACTGTCCAGTACTTTGTAGGAAACAACCAGATCTTTTTCCTCTGGGAGGATGGTAAGATCATCCCATGCAAAGACTAAAATTAAAAATATAAGATGGCCTTTGTCATCGATCGCAAATTTTGCCGGAATCTTTTTTATAGTCATTGCAATCTTTTTCCCCTGAAGTTTCTGTTTCAATCCGTGACTCCCAAAGTAAGATACCGTAGTGGTGAATATATTCACCGCGATCTGGGGATTTAATGAGCAAGTATTTTTATAATCAAATTGCCAGTATACAATGAGTGGCAGCGTCTGGGTCTTACCTATTATAATACATTCATGAAGGTTGTCGCATGCTAGGAAGATTATCTAAATTACGCTTTTGATTTGTTGTTTTAGGTGATCTGATAATCGCAGTGTTAATGCAGTAAGTGTAAGTGTAGGATTGGGGGCTCCGGCAGTAGTAAAACAGGAAGAACCAGCCATGTATAAATTTGAAATACCATGCACTTTACAATTGGCATCAACTACCCCTTCTTTAGGATTATCACTCATACGGGTAGTACCCATATGATGCCAGCCTCCGCCGGTGAAAGACGGCCATGAACTGTCTTTTTCATCTTGCAAATAATCAAACATTTTTACCCGCCCTACCCCTTCGCGACCAACCTGCTGGCCCAGCAATTCATTTATCTTACGGATACTTCTTTTTTCAAGTTGGGTGAGCTCCCAATGTAACGTGGCCCGTGGTACGCCAAGTGAGTCTTTTTCAATATCAAGAGTAACCCGTGATGAAGGATTTGGGGCCTGTTCTATCCTTGTCATCAGCTGAAAAGATTTACCATTATCAGCATGAGGATTTTTTGCAGCTTCCTTTCCAACCTTTTGAAATGATTCCATTAAATGACCCAGGCTTTTTCTTGGATCATCATCCGTCCAGATATCAATCATAGGCTTCATATTTTTCGCCATTGCTAACGGTGTCAAAGAAATAGTGCCATTTAATATTTTATGCTCTATTTGTTTTTCCTCGCTGATAGCCAATTCTGCACGAGCTTTGGTAACACCATAATTAAGCCCGTATAATTTCAACGGATTCGGTTTTTCCAACCATAATTCTCCAGAATTAATTTCCAGATGTTCCATAAAATTCCGTCCCACAAGATCGTTATCATTACCCAGCCCTTTCACTGCCTGTTTATTCGAAACCAGTAACAGTCTTGCGTTTTGAATGGAACAGCAGGCTAAAACAAAAATCTTTGCCCTGACTTTATGTTCTTTGCCTTCATGGTTTTTCACCGTAACTTCCTTTATTTCAGAAGCGTTTTCATTTGAAGTAATATCTGTAACATTTGCATAGGTATACAAATGAATGTTCTTTGCCTTTATAATGTTATCTCTGTATTTATCTCCAAATCTTGTTGGAGGGCTGAATTGCCACATTTTATTCCAAACCACTTTATCGTCAGATAGAAGCGGTGTTAATGAAGGATCCGTTTTTTGCCAATATTTCACCGAATAATCATAAGGGCCCAGTTCTAGATTTTTTTGTGCCCTTGCATAAAAAGGATTCAGATCATTTCTTGAAATTGGCCAGCCACTCTGTGGTACCCAGGCTCTTTTAATAAAATCTATGTGATCAAATGTTGAACAGAAACCTGCCCAATGACCGGTAGTACCACCGAAATAATGTAAGCGGCTTGATTTTAAAGGATAGTAACGCTGGCCAGTAGTTTTACCTTCAAATAATTCCTGAACTTTATCATCATATTCAAATCCTCCGCCTTCGAGAAGGATAACTTTGTAAGGCGTATTAATCCATTCCAATGCCATGCTGATTCCGGCTGCACCAGCTCCTACAATACAAATATCGCCTTCTATCAAAGTACCGTTTACAGGCTTTCTTGCATCTATATACATATAAATTTGTTTGTCTTAAGTCAAAGAAAAAAGGGCACATTGACGCGCCTCGGTGATTGAAAGAACCCATCCCTTTACAACAATTGTTTTTCCTGTATCAAAGTCCTGATTAATATTTTTATTTTCCAATGAATTTATTGTTGATAAGTCAGACGACTGGGAAATAGATTTACCCGTCCCGTCAATCAAAAGGAGGTCTACTAATTTATCTTCTTTACTTTCAGCAGGAACATAATCCCTATATGCATTTCCAATTTCACGAATTGTATTTGCATCACAAATATGCGATAAAAACATCGGCGGACTTAATGCTTTATTCAGCTGTCCATTTCGGTTACGGCAATATACTGAGGGAAGACCCATAGCAACTGTACTGGCAACGGAGAGATAAATAAAAGTTTTTCTTTTCATAAGCTAAATATTTACATAAAATAATAAGGAGGCTTAAAAGAGCTCTTCCTAAGCTAAATATTAAAATTCAGAATTTCAAGATTAATTCATTATATGGAAATCTCATCTGAATTAACCCCACTTGCCCACTGAAAATTAGCTTTAAACATTCGTGGAGATAAGGGGTCAAATAGAATGGGTTTTCCACTCGATCAACTGATAATATAATCCCTCAAAAAAAGCATTATTCCTATTTCTTAATCCATCCCCTGCCGAACTTTTGGCCGGGGCCTTTCCCATTCTCAGGTGATTAAGCTTTCCGATCAGTCCCTTAAGCTCCTCGCAGGTTTCAGCCATAGAGTCACACCGGCTCAGGATACCGGATAAACATCGTCACCAAATGGTCCCAGCTCTTAAATGCCTTATAATAATGGTCACTTTTATGCTCCTTTACCAGTTGGCCGAACTCCCATTTATCCACCAGGCCTAATACATGGCTAAAGATCGGGTGACCGACTAATTTTATCTCCGTATTTTTGTTCATGTTGAGATTGGTTTGTGGTAAAACAAATCTACAATATTATTGGGCTGCCTCCGGGCGCCCATTTTTTCTCTTTTTTGACTACTTTAGTCGGTTAGTAGTGTTAATAAATATAACCTTTCCAATAAACTGATAGGCTCGTTAATTTTACTAAATTGGTATCATGTCAGCGTCGGCGTCATCATCCTTTCAAATCATCATTACTGCAGACCATACCGTAAAAGATACCGGGTAACAATAAACCAGATTTTTACCTGTAAAAGTATTGAACGTTATGAATTAACTGCAAGTACCCGGCGCCTGATATTTGAAACAAACAGGCCCGGCGCGGGATGAAACACTTCCCTTACACCTGGAAGCTGATTGAAGGAACTATATCACATTATAATGCAAATATTATGCGGAAATTCAATTAACGTCAACCGCATAGTATGCAACTGAAAGTAGAGACCAGTGATACTTAAAGAACGGGAGTTGCGGTAAAGCCATTTGAGTAAAACAGTTAAAAAATGATCATATGCCAATTTATATGGACCGTCACGATGTTTCCGAAACGGTTACAGCAGAGAATGTGGCGCAATTACACCAGGAAGATCTAAAAATACAGGATCAATTTGGTTGCAGAGGATTAACTTATTGGTTTGATAACAAAAGGAAAACTGCGTTCTGCTTAATTGAAGCGCCTGACAAGAAGACCATTCAAAAAATGCACAACAAGGCTCATGGCCATGTACCGAACAGCATAATAGAAGTGGAAGCCAGCATAGTTGAATCCTTTTTAGGCAGGATTGAAGATCCTAAAAAAGCAAAAAACACAGTATTAAATATTATTAATGACCCTGCTTTTAGAACAATAATGGTTATCACTTTAAAACGATTATCACTAAAACAAAATGGGGCTTCTCAATTTAAATCTTCATTACATAATTACAATAATGCTGTTCTTAAACTATTGAATGTTTATGAGGGGAAGCTGGTTAAACAAAGTGAAAACCATTTTTTAGCTTCTTTTAAATCGGTCTCAAATGCCGTGTATGCTGCTTTTGATATTCAATCGTTGTTAAAAGACTTCAGGAATGATATAAATAATGATAAAATCCTTTTAAAAATAGGGTTAAGTGCCGGGGTGCCGGTAACCGAAAAGAAATTAATTTTTGAGGACACTATAAAATTAGCTGAACGGATGTGTAAGATTATTAAAGGCGAAATTATAGTTTCACCAGAAGTTAAAGAATTATACAATAGCGAAAATTCAACTGCTTTAAGTGAAGGAGAAAGCATATTTTCTCTTACGCAAACAGATGAAAAATTCCTAACCCTTTTAATGGATTATACAGAATCTGCCTGGAGCAATGCAAATTTAAAAGTGGATGATTTTAGCAAACCTATGGGGTGCAGCAAATCTCAATTGTATCGTAAAATGATCTTACTCACAGGTAAATCTCCCAATACTTTTATTAAAGAATACCGTTTAAATGAGGCTTTAACATTATTGAATAAAAATACCGGCAACATTTCAGAAATTGCCTTTGAAACAGGCTTTTGCAGCCCGTCTTATTTTTCTAAGTGTTTTCAAAAAAGATATGGCCATTTACCTTCTGATTATTTACCTGCCAAAGCAGGGTAACAATTACAGGTTTAGATATTTAGCTGATTTGAACCAAAATTACCTGCATTTGAACTAAATGTGGCAGTCTTCATATTTATTTGTTTGTAGCTTTAACCAAGACACACAATTATTTGATACAATATCTTATTAACCCTTTACTTTTAAAATAATTAGCATGACTAAAATTCTTTTTGACCGGCTTGGGGGTACCACAGGTATCACAACTCTTGTTGACGATGTTGTTGAGGCACACATGAACAATCCTGCAATCAGTGCGAGGTTTTTGCCTTACAAAGAGCGGCCGGAAAAATTAGCTGTGATCAAACAACATACTATTGATTTTTTTAGCGCCGGAAGTGGTGGCCCTGTAACCTACTCTGGCAGAGACATGCCTACAACGCATAAAGG
>JAYVXJ010000588.1:0-5187 GCA_043785285.1 Chitinophagaceae bacterium | reverse complement strand
CCATAATCGGTTACTACTTTTAACCTCGCCTCCGGCGAGATCATTTAAAAATTCTTTCCGTTTTATGCCTTCGCTTCTGCTTCCGGATTACGGACCTTGGCGAGGTAGCTTATATTCGGCAATACGTGCAACTCTTCGAGCACGTGGTAGAGACGGTGTTGATTATCCACCCTTTCCTTAACCACAGCACTCTTACTGTCGTTTATATTTCCGAAAACAATGGCTTCTGTCGGGCAGGCTTGCTGGCAGGCAGTTCTTACATCCTGCATATCCAATAAGGGCCTGTCTTCTTTCTTTGCTTTCAGCTTGCCATCCTGCAAACGCTGAACGCAGAACGAACATTTTTCCATAACACCTCTGGAACGCACGGTCACATCCGGGTTAAGTACCATCCGGGTAAGATCGTCATTCATCATAAACACCGAATCATTCAACGCACCTACACCATGCATATCCTGATTATTCGGGAAGCTGTCTGCCCCGGTATAATCAGCCCAGTTGAAACGGCGTACTTTAAACGGACAGTTATTGGCGCAATACCGTGTACCGATACAACGGTTATACGCCATCTGGTTCAATCCTTCGCTACTGTGGTTGGTGGCCGAAACCGGACAAACATTTTCGCAGGGCGCATTATCACAATGCTGACACAGCATGGGTTGGAATATCGTCTGAACGCTGTCAGGATCCGCATAATTTCCGGTAAAATACCGGTCAATGCGCAACCAGTGCATGTCGTGAAAACGCATCACTTCGTTCTTGCCTACAATTGGCACATTGTTTTCAGCATGACAGGCAATCACACAGGCGCCGCAACCGATACAGGAGTTCAGGTCGATGGACATGCCCCAGTGAATGCCGGGCTTATCGAAATAACCGTAGAGGGTTCCTTCTTTATCATAATTTTCAATCCCTCCGAATCTTTTCAGTTCATTCTCTCTTTCTTCCAATACTTCATTCGGCTCTTTAATAAATTCTTCCAGATCCATTTCCTTGATCACGGAAGTACGGCCTTCGTATGAATTATGTGTTTGCGTAAAGGCAATCTGGTACTCTTCATTTGTTTTTTCAAAGCTCACACCTGTTGCAGACCAGTCTATCGTAGTTCCGTTGGATGTAGCAAATGGATAAGCATTCCTTCCTGCACCGGGAACCGCGCGACCAATAAAACTGGCTGTATTTTTCGGATCTGCACTTTGGCGGCCATAACCCACAGCAAGCGCGATGACGCCATCGGCTGTACCGGGAACTGGCACAATCGGAATGGTTGTTTCGTTTCCGTTTGCTTTTATTTTAATTACAGGACGTTCGGGATGTACCTCAAATTTATCTGCCTGATGCGCATCACTCAGGTCAATATCATAATTATCTTTCAGGAATTTGGGAGAAACCACCGCGTAGTTGTCCCAGGCACCGCGGGTAATGGGATCAGGTAATTCCAGTAACCAGGGGTTGTTGGCCTGAGAACCGGTACCCATACTCACCTGCTGGTAAAGGACAATCTCCAGGGCACTGCCTTTTTTTGCGGAACCCAGCGCAGTGGCTGCTTCCACAACATTCCCCGCATTGTAAGTTCCAACGGTAGCAACTGCTCCGCCGGCAGGGGTTCCTCCGCTTGCAACAGGTGCAGCCGTTTCCAGAACGCCGTCCTGCAATGCTTTTTCATACGCTTCGAGACCGCCTAACCTGCCAACCCAATATTGTTTAAAGAATTCATCGTAGCTGAGATTGTTGCCGCTCCACTTCATCAGCGACTCTTCATAAGGCCTGGTCTGGAAGAGGGGCGCAATCACCGGTTGCATCATGGAAATAAAGCCTGGCTTGGGTTGCGTATCTCCCCATCTTTCGAGAAAGTGAGGGGAAGGCAGAACGAACTTACACAGTTCAGAAGTTTCATCCAGCCGGTCGTTGAAAGAAACGGTGGTCTTCACTTTTTCTAATCCCGCTTTGAATTTCTTAGCATCATAATAATCATAGGCCGGATTGGCATTATAAATCAGCAGGCTGCTGATTTTACCGTCATTCATATCGACAACCAGGCTGTTAAATTCACTGTCAATTCCCTGACGGGTTAACAGCGGAGCAGACCAGGATATGGTAGTCCCATTAGCGCCAACAGCTTCGTTGATGGCGTTTACAATGAGTTGAACATGTATATCATTACTTCCGGAAACAACAAGTGCTTTGCCTTTGGCAGCCGCCAGATCTTTTGCTGCTTTAGCAATGCCCGCTTTTAATTTATCAGCTAGTGCCGGAGCAGTAACACTACCCCCCAGAGCAGCCAGCAGTGCAAGGGCAACCGCGCCTGCTTCTGATGGCTTATGGGCAAAGCGTTCGTCCGCATTGGCACCCGTCATGCTCAGCAAAGATTCAAACTGATAATGCCTATTCATTTCGGGCGCCTTCTCCTTTATCTTTCTGCCCTGGGCATACTGACGCGCAAATTCAACCGGTGAAAGCCAGGTTCCGAGAAAATCGGCGCCCAGACTCACGATTACTTTTGCGTTTTCAAAATGATAGGAAGGAAGGCTCCGTTTTCCATAAGCTGCTTCATTGGCCTGCAGCATACCGCTGAAAGAATCGGCGTCGTATTGTACATGACGGCTTCCCGGATATTTCGCCAGGAACCCGCTGATGATTTGATTGCTGGTAGGAGAGGTGATAGTGCTGGTCAGTAACACAACGGATCCGCTCTGGGCCGCCATGGATTCCGACACGAGCTTGTCGAATGCTTCAAAGCTGGTTACTTCCTGGGGCAGGCCTTTTACCATCTGCACCGGAAAACGCAAACGCGCGGTATCATATAAGTCCAGCACAGAAGCCTGAACCCGCGCTGATGTGCCACCTTTAGTAATGCCGGATAATTCGTTTCCTTCCAGTTTGATTGGCCGTCCGTCCCGCACTTTCGCAACAATGGAAATGGCATCTCCGCCCGAAACATAGGTTGTTGCATAATAATCAGCAACACCCGGAACCATATTATCGGGTTTATTCAGATAAGGAATAACTTTTCGAACAGGAACTTCACAACTGGCGGCCAGGGTGGCTGCTGCTGTACTAAATCCAAGATATTTAAGAAAATCCCTGCGTGGCGTTTTTACATCCAGCAACCCTTTACTGTCGAAACTTTCCATGGGAAGGTCTTCCTGGAATTCATTTTCGGCCGACTTCCTGGAGAATTCGGAACTGCTGCGTTCTCCAAAATTTTGCCAATACTTTTTTTCGCTCATTTAAGTTCAAATTTGAAAATTTGAAAATTTGAAAATTTGAAAATGACAGAAAGATCAATTTTCAAATTTTCATATTCCCACATTAGCACATTAATAGTGGCACTTCTGACATTCCGTGCCTCCGATATTTTCAACCGTTACACTATCCATTTTACCCGTCTGCAGGTCTTTATGGAACTTTTCGTAAATGCTATAAAATTTATTTCCATTTCCTTTAGCATCCGGGAAATTCACTTTCGTGGTACGGTGACAGTTGATACACCAGCCCATGCTCAGGGGAGCAAATTGTTTTACCTCATTCATCTGGGTTATATTCCCATGACAGGTCTGGCATTGCACTTTTCCCGCGCGAATATGCTGGGAGTGGTTGAAGTACACGTGATCGGGCAGGTTATGAATCTTCACCCATTCGATCTGTTTACCGGGCTTGGTATATTTTCCGCCTTCAGGATCATATCCGGTATAGCTGTATAATTTTTGAATTTCTGCGTTGGCATCCACCTGGGATCCATCTTCCCGGTATAGTGGCTCTCCTTTATAATCATTGATGGCGGCATGACAGTTCATACAAACATTCAGCGAAGGAACGCTGGCCTGTTTACTGTTCCAGGCACCACCATGACAATACAAACAACTGATCTGATTATTTCCCGGATGTACTTTATGGGAAAAGAAAATGGGTTGCACCGGTTGATAATCCTTCTGGCGGCCTAAGCCAACCGCTCCCTGAACCAGGAAATATCCGCCCAGTACAAAGAGAACCAGCACCAGCATGGCGATATACGCCTTATTCTTATAAAAAGGGATCGGCTCTTGCGATGGAATACCGGATTTATCGTCGGAAAGTTTTTTAAGATTGCTGTTAACCTGCATGAGGACCAGCATGATCACCGCAAGAATCAGGGTGAGAATGCCGTAGAGCAGGCTATTGTCATTTTGAGGTGTTTGCTCAACTGATTTCGTTGCGCCGCCTGCAGCAGGACCCGGTTCCGGGTAGGTCTCGATATATTTCAGGATCACATCAATTTCAGCATCACTCAATCCCGGAAAAGTGTTCATCGGGGTTTTGCTGAACTGATTGTAGAGATCATTGAAATACTTATTGCCGGAAGCCAGTACTGCCGTGTTGTTCTTGATCCAGGCATGAAGCAATTTCTGGTCAGCAACCCGGGACGTGACCCCTTTTAAGGCGGGTCCCGTTAATTGTTTGATGGGGTTGTGGCACGATGCGCAATTGCTCTGAAACAAGGCTTTCCCATCCTGAGCCATCGATATATTACCAAAAAGCAGAATTACTGTGGTGAGGAGGAAGCAATAGGATATTCTGAATGCACTTAGTCTGTAATGATGCATATATACAATTCGTTGTATAAATGTGAAAAATCATCTCGGTCGGTTGCAAAAGTAAGCCATGAAATTAACAAAATATCAACATGTCATAAATTTTTTTTCTCTTATCTGGCCTGCATTTCAGCGGATTATAGAACTTGTTCAAAATAATTTGTCATTCATTTGTCGTTGAGTTTTTATACCATTTTTGTTTTGTTTTTGTTCCATTTTCTGTTCGAAAAAGCCGTTTATCAAACCAGATTTTTACTACACCTTTACAAATCGCTTTAACAGAAATCAGCTTTTAAAAATGGATCGGGATTTATGAAAGAAACCGGGAAGCCGATCAACATCGCCCTCTTTGCATCGGGAAAGGGAACCAATGCCCAACAAATCATACACTATTTTCATAAAGAAGCCCAGCAGGTTTCAGGAAGGCGGGTGGTGGTTTCATTAATCGTATGCAATAAGCCGGGAGCCGCTGTACTGGAAATTGCAGAAAAAGAAGGAATTCCTTTTCTGCTGATTCAGAAAGAAACATTTTTCCAGGGCTCCCATTATCTGGATGAACTCAAAAAAAGAAATATCTCGTTTCTGGTGCTGGCAGGGTTTTTATGGAAGATCCCAT
>JAYVXJ010000587.1:0-1500 GCA_043785285.1 Chitinophagaceae bacterium | reverse complement strand
CGGTGATCCTCAAGTTCTTCCTGCACGTTTCTAAAAAAGAACAAAAAAAACGTTTCCTGGAACGGATTGATGATCCTGCAAAAAACTGGAAGTTCTCTTTAGGGGATCTGAAAGAAAGGGCTTTATGGAAAGAATACCGCAACGCTTATGAAGATATGCTGGAGAACACGTCAAAAGATATCGCTCCCTGGTTTGCGGTGCCGGCAGACGACAAATGGTTCACCCAGTTGATGATTGCCAATATCATCGTGAATGAATTGAGTAAACTGGATCTTCATTATCCAATTTTAGGCAGTCCGCAAAAAAGTGAACTGGCAAAAGCAAAAGCTGATTTGCTAAAGGAAGAATAAAAAAAGTCCGGACAGTTATGCCGGGACGATTAAATAATAGGAGTCAATGCTTATTTCGCTTGTTCGATTAGTGGCTTATTGAGGAGAACAATATTTTTTTCTATTTTCTTTTGGGCTCTCACATCTTCGTCCCTCGTATGATGTATTTGTGCAAGGGTAGGGGCGATTACCAGTGAAACGATAGACATTAGCTTGATCAGAATATTCATGGAAGGACCAGATGTATCCTTAAATGGATCACCCACGGTATCTCCTGTAACAGAGGCTTTATGCGGCTCTGAGTTTTTATAAAACATTTCGCCGTTGATCTCAACCCCTTTCTCAAAAGATTTTTTTGCATTATCCCAGGCACCTCCGGCATTATTCTGGAATATGCCCATCAAAACTCCACTCACCGTAGCACCGGCAAGAAATCCGCCAAGGGCTTCGGGGCCCAGAATGAATCCGATGATGATTGGAGAAAGAATAGCAATGGCGCCGGGGGCCATCATTTTTCTGATAGAGGCATCCGTGGATATGGCAACACATTTATCATATTCAGGTTTACCCGTGCCTTCCATGATACCGGGAATGGTACGGAATTGCCTGCGCACTTCTTCCACCATAGCCATCGCAGCCTGACCTACCGCGCGGATTGCCAGTGAAGAAAAAATAAAGGGAATCATGGCGCCTACAAAAAGACTGGCTAAAACTTTTGCTTTATAAATATCAATTCCGGAGATGCCGGCTACGCCAACAAAGGCGGCAAATAAGGCAAGTGAAGTCAATGCAGCAGAAGCAATGGCAAATCCCTTTCCGGTGGCCGCTGTAGTATTACCAACCGCATCAAGTACGTCTGTTTTTTCCCTCACTTCTTTAGGCAATTCGCTCATTTCCGCAATACCTCCTGCATTATCGGCAATAGGACCGAACGCATCAATGGACAATTGCATAGCCGTGGTAGCCATCATTCCTGCTGCAGCAATGGCCACCCCATAAAGACCGGCAAATGCATATGATCCCCAGATACCTCCGGCAAGCACCAGGATGGGGAGACAGGTAGATTCCATTCCGATGGCCAGCCCTCCGATAATATTGGTGGCGTGACCGGTAGAAGATTGCCGGATGATGGAAAGAACCGGCCTTCTGCCGATGGCTGTATAATATTCTG
>JAYVXJ010000586.1:0-1504 GCA_043785285.1 Chitinophagaceae bacterium | reverse complement strand
TGATCGTTGTTGATCCGGGGCATTTTCATGCAGCCCTGCTGCAGAAGTACGGGTATAAACAGGTGAGTGATGATGTATATGTATTTGCACCACCGGGTCCGGATCTGCAAGCTTATCTCGGGTTAGTGAATCAATACAACCATCGATCCGATTCCCCCACTCATTGGGTAGAACATGTGTATACAGGAACGGACTTTCTCCGGAAAATGATTTCGGAAAAACCGGGCAATGTGCTGTTGCTGGCCGGGAATAATCAAAAAAAAATACATTACCTGCAAGCTGCCGTACATGCAGGATTAAATGTATTGATTGACAAACCCATGATTATAGAACCGGAAATGTTCAAAGAACTAAAATTGATTTTTGAAGAAGCAGAGTTGAAAAAAATCCAGGTATATGATATCATGACCGAACGGTATGAAATCAGTAATCTTTTACAAAAAGAATTGAGTGCGGTGCCGGGTCTCTTCGGGACCCTTCAGAAAGGAACTTTGCTGGATCCCGCAGCCGTAGAAGAAAGTGTACATTATTTTTATAAAACGGTTTCCGGTTCACCCCTGATCCGGCCAGCCTGGTATTACGATGTAAAGCAGCAGGGCGAGGGGCTGGCTGATGTAACCACCCATATGGTAGATCTGATACAATGGACCTGTTTCCCGGAGCAGTTACTGGACTACAGAAAAGATATCCATATGCTTTCAGCGACACATTGGCCTACTCAGCTTTCGCTTGAACAGTTCGTCAGTTCCACCGGACAAAAATCTTTTCCTGACTATTTATCCGCTGCTGTTCAGGATGGTAAATTAACTGTTTACTGTAATGGAGAGATGCACTATACCCTGAAAGGGATTAATGTAAAAGTATCGGTACAATGGGATTTTGAAGGGGAGAAAGGCAGCGGAGATACGCACTATGCACTGCTTAAAGGGAGCCTGGCCAGGCTGATCATCAGGCAGGATAAAACGACCGGGTATCAACCTGCCTTATTTATCGAACCGGCAGATCCGCAGGATTCCCTGTATTGTAATGGCGTGGTTCAATATTTTGCCAGTCATATCGGGAATAAATATCCGGGAATAATACTGAAGCAACTCAGCAAGGGCTGGGAAGTAATCATACCGGACAAATACAGATTGGGTCATGAATCTCATTTTGCCGAAGTCACCAATAATTACCTTCACTATCTCCAAAACGGCCAATTCCCGAAATGGGAAAAATCCTTCCTGCTGGCGAAATATTACACAATTTCAGAAGCCGTCCGGATGGCCCGGCAGCACTGATTCCCGCTTATATCCAGCTTAAATGTTCAAACATCAAAATCCGGGATTTTACCTGAATTTTCCGTGAAAACCCTTGCAAATGCAGGTTTTTACTTATATCTTGGTTGAGTATTATTTCAATAGATCCCGAATACCCATGAAAATAAAATTACACATCGGATCCACGATCCTGATATCGGCCTTGCTCAGTTTATGGCTTGCCGGAAGACTATTAATTCCGCGGA
>JAYVXJ010000585.1:0-1506 GCA_043785285.1 Chitinophagaceae bacterium | reverse complement strand
AAATTCGGCTCCCTGGGCACAGAAATCACGGCTGATGCGGATTATGTACAGTACAATTCACATAATGATCAGTATTATCTGAACGCCACATTTGATCCCGATATGAAACCGGTAGATCAAAGTATTCTAAGTGGAAATCTTCCTTCCGTGATTAACATATATACTTTCAAAACAGATTATACGCACCCGTTCAAAAATGATTTCAAACTGGAAGCCGGATTAAAAACCAGCTATGTGGCAACAGACAACCAGGCAAATTATTATAACGAGGAAAATAATGTTCCTGTACCGGATACAACGAAGAGCAACTATTTTGTGTACCATGAAAACATCAATGCGGGATATATTAACCTTACCAAGAAATATAAAAAATGGAATTTCCAGGCGGGATTACGGGTGGAAAACACTAATTATTCCGGTCATCAGTTCGGGAACAAATACACGGTAAACAAAAATGATTCTTCTTTTACGAGAAGCTATGTAAGCGCTTTCCCAACGCTGTATGTTTCTTACCAGATGAATGACAATAATCAGTTTTCGGCAAACTTCGGAAGGCGTATTGACCGTCCGGATTATGGTGACCTGAACCCATTTTTATTTTTCCTGGATCAATATACTTACCAGGCAGGAAATCCATATTTGCAACCACAATACACAACCAATTTCGAGGTTTCCCATACCTATCATAATTTTCTGACCACCACGTTGAACTACAGCAATACCAAAAATTTCTTTTCAGAAACTTTTGAACAACAGGATCATGCAACCATCGTTCGCAATGGAAATATTGGAAGAAGAGAGAATGCAGGAGCATCGGTGAGTCTGAATATACCCGTAACCAAATGGTGGTCCTCCATTCTTTATGCCAATGTAAACTACGCTCATTTCAGTGGTGCATTATATGGCGAGAATCTGAATGTTAGTGCAACAACCGTTATGGGTAACCTGAATAACCAATTCAAATTTAGTCATGGATGGAGTGCTGAATTATCCGGATGGTACAGAACCGCTGGCATTGAAGGACAGATATATATCCATCCCCTTGGACAGGTTTCTGCAGCTGTTGTGAAACAAATCCTCAAAGAAAAGGGAAGTCTGAAGTTCGGCATACGGGATATTTTCTATACCCAACAGGTGAAAGGCAGTATCAACTTCCAGCAAACCCAGGCTACTTTCCATAATACAAGGGACAGCCGCCAGGTTAGTCTGACCTTTTCCTATCGTTTTGGTAAACCCATCAAAGACACGCAGAATAACCGTCATTCAGGCGGGGCCGATGAAGAAGCCAACCGCGTAAAAACGGGTGGCAACAATTAATTAGCCTTTTCCTGAATAAAGACCTGCTCCGGAGGATGAGCACGTCTTTTATTTTTTATTTTTGCTGATTAATAACAACCTATGCCATCCTTTGATATCGTTAGTAAAATAGATCCCCAAACACTCGACAACGCCGTAAACGTTACCAAAAAAGAGATTCAGAACCGTTTTGATTTTAAAGATTCGCCG
>JAYVXJ010000584.1:0-5214 GCA_043785285.1 Chitinophagaceae bacterium | reverse complement strand
GCTTCCCTTTCGTGCTTAAAAAAAGGATCAGTCAGCACATTTGTTAAATTATTATTTTCATCCAGCGAAGCCAATTTTGAAACACTTACAAAGAAATCAAAATTGCCATCAGCCATACTGATACTCCCCAGCAAAGTAGGAAATTTGCCAGGGCACCAACGCCTGCCATTCCTCCAAACAGAAAAACCAAGTCCCGTACCAATGGGCATAATTCCAATAGCTTTATTACCCTTGAGGCCACCTGTTTCGGCTAAACCAATTGCTGCCGAATCTGCATCATTAATCAAGACTACACTGCATTGCGCATACTTTTCCAGCTCCTCTTTCCAAGCAAAGCTTTTTAAAGCATTCAAATGTTCGGAAATTTTTAACACCCTGGTCCCATGATAATTAATAATACCAGTTGTTGAAATACCTATTCCATTTAATTCTCCCGGCTTCCCCTGACAACTTGCCATTAACTTCTTTAATACCTCCACCACTTCATCCGGAGTGGTACCCGTATGCAAAGGGTTTTTTATTTTCTCTATTTGAAAATCATTAAACTTCAAAATCTTATCACTAAAAATAAATTGTTCATTAACAATTGTCCCTTTTATCCAGGTTCCACCAATATCTATTCCTAAAAATTTCATTTTGGGGGGTTTTTCTAATCATTCAAAGCAAGATATTCTCCGCTTGCGATAACGGCGTTTACGCTTAAATCATCTTTAGAAAGGATGGCTATATCTGCTTTATACCCTGGTTCTATCTTGCCTCTGCTTCCTGAAAGCCCTATTACTTCCAATGGAATTTCTGAAGCCATCTTACTTGCATCGGCAAGAGAGATGCCGACGTTATTTACACATTTCCTAACCGCATCCGAAATAGTTATATTTGATCCAGCTAGGTTGCCTTGGGAATTCACAAATCCTTCTCCCGAATAAATAAACTTGATCCCGTCCATTTCAAGGCTTTTTACTCCGATAAATGTTGAATCTGATACTAGGAACAACTTCCCCTTTTTAAGTTTGCAGGCTATTCTAACGGAAGTATAATCACAATGCACCCCATCAACAATGATTCCGGCATAGACATCTGAGTCCAGCGTAGCTCCTACCAATCCGGGCTCACGGCTATTAAATTGAGACATAGCATTAAATAAATGCGTAACGCAGTTTATTCCTTTTGAAAAATAAACTTTGGCTAGTTGGGATGATGCATTTGAATGGCCTGCGGATATCCTGATATTCCTGGATACCATCATTTTTATTTGTTCGTCAGAAAACATTTCAGGTGCGATAGTTATCATTTTAATAATTCCTTCACCCGCATCTAAAATAGCCCTCAGTTCTTCGTCTCCAGGCTTTCTTATGTACTTGGTATTATGAGCTCCCTTTTTAAATAGATTTAAAAAAGGCCCTTCAATATGTAATCCTGCCACGCCCTGTTTGTACTGCATATACGCTCTTACCGCTTCGATTGCTTTTAAGATATTGGAAAGCGAGGTAGAGATCAAGGTTGGTAAAATACAGGTGGTGCCAAACTTTAAATGGTTGTCATAAATCTGCCCGATTGCTTCCTCTGTGATGTCGTTTGAAAAAAAAACCTCCTCTCCCCCATTTACCTGCAAATCGACAAAACCAGGGACCAGGTAATTCCCCTCCAGATCTATGATTCTGGCATTTTGATCTTTATCCTGGTCAGAATGAACAGCAGCTATCGTATCTCCTTCAATGGTCAACGATTTGTCTTTAACCGACATTCCATTAACGAAATATTCAAAATTTTTAAGAACTGTTTTCATAAAAAATACGGTTTTATTGTACCGTTGACGGATCTATATGAATGCCGTGTCGCTTCCAGTGGCTAATTACCGGATACAATGATTTTTTGAACCTTTCGAAATTTTTATTGAAAACAGTTGTCCACCCTACCTCAGCATATGCGGCGAGGCGTGGAAAAACCAGAAGATTCATGCTGCTGACTGTAGGTATCGTTTCACCCCACATCTGGCATCCGGACCCGAGAATTCTATTACGATACTGCGGCGCTACGGAATCAGGTACAGGTTCAAAGCTGTACGCCTTTTCAAGGCTTATTCTCTTGTAATCATAATCCAGAAAAGTATATTCATGGAAGGAGTTTACCACATCATAGCCATTCATAATTGCTTCATTAATTAGATTTGGGTTTCCTGGCCAACAATGAATGATCGTTCCCGGTGCAAGTTTTTGTGCAACTACTACATCATCTGTTGAATCTGTATTTCTATGGCCGAACATTACTTCATTCCAGCCCATCATTCTGTAGCCCCTTTTATGCAGGTATTGAGATATCCCATTGGTAAACCAGAGATATAATTCCGCAGGCGTTGCCAGATTATATGCCTTCATAAACTGCTGAACCCTGTCATTATTTTTCCAGTGTTCATATTTTACCTCATCCCCTCCAATATGAATGATGCCGGAAGGAAATAAGGACATCACTTCATCCAGCACATGATGAATGAAGGAAATAACCGCAGGATTGGCTACATCATAAATATTGTCGAAAATACCAAATCCAGCAGGCACTTTGATTGGGCTTTTTTCCGTACCCAACCAGGGATACGAAGCGATGGCTGCACTGGCATGACCGGGCATTTCCAATTCGGGAATAATGGTTATGTGCCTGTCAGCAGCATACCTGACGATCACGGCTACCTCCTCATGGGAGTAAAAAGCATGATGCATAGCCGAAGTGTCTTTTCCGGCAGCCCCAACTTCTGTTAATAAAGGATATCTATTAATCTGCAAACGCCATCCCTGGTCATCCGTTAAATGCCATTGAAAAATATTCATTTTTAAAGCCGCCATTTCATCCAGCAATTGTTTGACTGCGGCAGTCCCTTTAAAGGAACGGGCCTCATCCAGCAAAAAAGCCCGCCATGGAAAACGTGGTTTATCCTTTATTAAGACAAACGGGATTTGAAATGTGTTTTCCTGCTTTTGTATTAATTGTAACAAAGACTGTATACCATAAAATATCCCAGCGGGGGTTGCTGCGAGAATATTTACGCCTATAGCGTTCACGGATAACCAATATCCTTCTTTCCCCATGGAAGATTTCTTCTCCGGGTTGATGGCCAACTGAACATTAGCGATTTTTGATTTAACTAAATACTGGGAAGATATATTGAACTCTTTGCGAAGCATTTCCCGGAGGTAGGATGCTTCTCTGGTGCAATTACCTGTAAAACGATAGGTAAGCAAAGAAGGAATTACAAAATGCCCGTCCAATACTTTCATTTCTGCCGGTTGTGGAATGATGGATACAGCATTGGCATGCGCGAAGGGCGGGGAAAGAATAACAGTTAGTACAAATAATACTTTTATAATTTTATTCATAAAGTCGTGTATTAATCCTTTAAATGAGGTGAAAACTTCGTTTAGGTAAGCTTACCGGTATGTGCATTCTTACCCTTTCCAGATTGTAATGACTTACCTACCCAACATTAATTCAACTGTTTGGGGCATATATTTATTTACGTTCGAAGCCTTGGTAGATTCCCAATAGCTGTTATGCTGTTCTAATAATACCTGGGTAGCAAGGATCCATGTTTGACTCCAACCTGTAAGCGTTCCCCACGCTCCCCAACCTGCATCTGCATTGGACGCCCAGTAATCCCAACGACCGTAATCAAAGGCTCTGAACCAGGCTCCATCAAGATCCTTGTGTTTCTTACTTTTTACCTGGATCCGAATTAAAAAATCAGAAAGCTTATTTACCGCTTCAATATATCTTTTATTTCCGGTCGCGCGGGCTGCTTCATTAAGGCCAAAAAAGGCAAAATTGCAGGTATATAGCATATCGGACACCTTTTGACCATTTTCAGATATCAATGGCGCTTCATAATCCCCGTAAGATTTATTGGAAGTGGTATTCCCATTTATCCCATTATTGCCAGAACCTAATTCTTCCCGTATGGCTCCGCAGGAATCCTGGTTCTCCAAAAGTTTTGTTACAACCATATCCAGCCAATGCCGGTGCTCTTCCGTATTTTCCACCTGGACCAACCAGGCCAATGGAAGGATCATTCGCGCCCGTTCCAGTTGAATGTCAACGGCCCAATTCCATTTATCCGGAAAGGCTTCCATAGTTAACCGGATTGCGGTTTTTGCCTTTTCCAACAACGGTTTATATTTTGTTTTATCATACAGCCACAGGTAAGCCGCCCACATCCATGATTCAAAATTCGGATCTGGGAATACGAGATCCCTGTCCCGGAAATGCCTCCAGCCTAATTTTTGTATATCCGCCATACTCATGTTTCCATTGCTTCCACCATGAAATCCCTGCTTACTGCTTATTCTGAAATTAGCCAGGATATTTTCTACAATTTCTTTATCCCATTTTGCTGAATTCATATAAGCCGAAGCACCAATAACACCCAACATACAACGGGCATTATCATCGCCCCAAAACACATGTGGATGGGTAGGGGCCACGCCGAGCAGTCCGTATACCGAACTATCCTTATTTCCTGTGGCCCCGGCCCGAAGATTAGAATTAAAAAAAATAAAGTCTGCAAGGTTTGAGGATACTTGGTAATATTCCTTTTTATGCAACAATTGACCTGCAGAAGCCATAGCATAAGCCACTTCTCCCTGAACATCCGTGCGGACCCACCAACGATACTGTTGAGCACCATTATGAGAAATACGGGAAGCGTGCCCCTCCAGGATACCCAATGATCCATTCCCGCTAGGAAGATCCAGGTTCATAGGCGGTCCAAAAGGATCTGTGCCGTCACCCTGATACTTCAGCCACATATCTTTCCAGGATGAATCAATAAAGAACTTTCCATTGTAAAACCACTGTACTCCTTTAATCACTGCCTGCTTTCTGGCCTGTGCAGGCAATGGCTGATCCCTCGAATACATAGGCTCAACATCTGTTCTCCAGGATTTGAAACGAATATTTCCTGAACCACGGACCCATGCCAAAATATTTTCCCAAAGCTCCTTCCATGATTGGTTTGGTCCATAACGACCTGTTCTGAAATTGGTAAGCTTCGTCAAGGCCACCATCATATTATCCTTTTGAAATAGCAGGGGAAAAGTCTTTACATCATCAATGCCGTATATGGCTTTATCAACCCCGGCCACTTTTGCCAGTACCAATAATGGATTTTCTACTTTCACCTGCAATACGCTACAATCGTTGATGCCCAATAAAGACATTCGTTGTAAG
>JAYVXJ010000583.1:0-1509 GCA_043785285.1 Chitinophagaceae bacterium | reverse complement strand
AGCTGAATAAACTAATTTTACTGATTAATATTCCCCGTGGAAAAGATTGTTATCATACCAACGTATAACGAGAAAGAAAATATTTCCGCGATTGTGGAAACGGTAATGAGTTTGAACCAGGGATTTCATGTCCTGGTGATTGACGATAGTTCCCCGGATGGCACAGGTCATATTGTCCGGCAACTTCAACAAAAATATCCCAACGAATTATTTCTGGAAGAGAGAAGGGGAAAAATGGGCCTTGGTACTGCCTACATTCATGGATTCAAGTGGGCAGTCAAAAAGGGATACTGTTTTATTTTTGAGATGGATGCTGATTTCTCCCATAATCCGAAAGACCTCCAGCGTTTATATGAAGCCTGTAAATTCAATGCTGCCGATTTATCTGTGGGTTCGCGCTATGTAATGGGAGGGGGAAATGTGAACTGGCCCAGGAACCGGATCATTCTTTCAAAAGGAGCTTCCATTTATACCCGCCTGATCACCTGGATGCCTATACAGGATCCAACCGCTGGATTTGTATGTTATACCAATGAAGTTTTACAGACCATTAATCTGGATGAGATCCATTTTACAGGTTATGCTTTCCAGATCGAAATGAAATTTGCCGCCTGGAAACTCGGTTTTAAAATAAAAGAAGTTCCTATTATTTTCGAAGACCGAAAACTGGGCGTTTCTAAAATGAACAAAGGCATTGTAAAAGAAGGTATCCTGGGCGTATTAAAGCTCCGTTGGAATTCCCTTTTTAAAAACTATCGTAAACGCGTAAAAAATACAATCCCCGCCGTAAATCACCTCACCCAAAATATGGTGGTGGAAGGAAAATAATCTTTCTTTGCTCTCTTCATGAGGAAAGCATTTATCCAATTACATATTGCTGTTTTTCTGGCCGGGTTCACCGGTGTTCTGGGAAGACTGATTACGTTGAACGAGGCACTGCTGGTCTGGTACCGGCTGTTAATTACCTGTATCGTAGTCTGGATAATATATGGCTTCATGAAGAAGTATTCTGGGGTAACCCGTTCACCTCGTCATGCAGCAACCCGTTCGCAAATTTTCAAAGCCGCAGGTATCGGGTTCATTCTAACCTTACATTGGGTGACCTTTTATGCAGGCATTAAATATGCAACCATCTCGACCACGTTGGTCTGTTTTTCCGCTATCGGTTTTTTTACTGCGATACTGGAGCCATTACTTTTGCAGAAGCGCTTTGATGTGGTGGAAATCTTACTGGGTTTACTGGTGATCGGCGGAATCAGTATTGTATTTCATTTTGATCCGCATTATAAAACCGGGATCATCATTTCTCTGATATCTGCATTTCTCGCGAGTATATTTCCGGTGCTGAACCGGGGCTTATTACAAACAATGGAAGTGGAATCAGCAACCCGCTATCAGCTAAGCGGCGGCTTTTTATTCCTGAGTCTTTTGCTTCCTTTTTACCTGCCTCTGTTTCCTGCAGCTAAGTTGTTTCCTTCTTTAGCTGACTGGTTATGGCTGCTGGTGCTG
>JAYVXJ010000582.1:0-1509 GCA_043785285.1 Chitinophagaceae bacterium | reverse complement strand
CCTGATCAGCAAAGGATACGGATTTCTGCTGAAAGAATCAAAAACAGATCTGGGAAAATTGCCAAAGAAAAAATAATCTACCAATTTCCTCCAGAATTGGCCATTATATTTGCCCCATTTTCCCCCAACTGTATCATGAATTCTAAATATATTCTTCTCGCTTTTCTTATACTCGCTCAGATCAAAGGAATATCCCAGTCGCCCACCGCTGTAAAGAATGAAGGCCGGATCTCCGGACTGGTGCTAGATTCCCTTTCTCATTCACCTGTTGAATACGCAACAGTCACTTTGTTTTTAGAGGGTAGTAAAAAGGGAATCAACGGGTCAGTTACCAACGCCCAGGGAGTATTCAGCGTTCAGGTTAAAACTTCAGGGTATTTTAAGCTTCTGTTTGAATCGATCGGATATAACACCTATACCATCAACCATATCCTTTTAGACAAGAAAGGAGCAGCTCTGGATTTGCCAAAAACCCTTTTATCAAAAAAAGAAACCAGTCTCCAGGCCGTAACCGTTACGGCACCCAGTAATCTCATCGAAAACAAGATTGATAAAATGGTATTTAATGCGGAGAAAGACCTCACCTCTCAGGGAGGAGTAGCTACCGATATTCTTAAAAAAATACCTATGGTATCCGTTGACGTGGATGGAAATGTAGAACTTGCCGGCAGCTCCAGCATCCGGTTTTTAATTAATGGAAAACCATCCACTGCGTTTGGAAGTAATATTGCAGATGTTCTCCAATCCATTCCTGCAAGCCAGATCAAAAGCATAGAAGTTGTCACCAATCCCGGAGCAAAATATGATGCAGAAGGGCTAGGTGGCATTATCAATATTATTTTAAAACATAATTCGGTCAGAGGAGTCAATGGGAACATTTCCATTTCTGCAGGAACCCGCGTAGAAAATGGTTCTTTTAATCTGAATGCCCGCAGGGGGAATTTTGGGATGAATGCGTTTGTGAGCGGGAATACAAGACTGCCATTCACTACTCCGAGCCAGTCTACCCGCATTTCAAATGATACCCTTGCTAAGACCGGCGTGGTATTGGAACAGGATGGAAGTAATCTTTTCCAGCGGCATGGAATAGAAACGGGTATTGGATTCGACTGGACTTACCGCAAAAAAAATAACTTTTCGGGCTCTCTCAACTATAACCTGTTCGGAAGCTCGACCCGGGGAACCAGGAATCAATCCCAGACCATCACCGACCTGTCTGGCAGCAGCCCTCTTGAACAAATGCTTTCGTTCAGCCAAATCCACAATGGCTATCGTTTCTATAACACAGATGTGGGGCTCAATTACAAAAGAACATTTAATAAAGAAGATCAGGAACTGGAAATTGGCCTGCGTACGAGCTCCGGCAATAACCATGTGAATTCGGATAACAGTCAGTTTATTATGCCGCAGGATTCCTTGTATTTTGGTACAAACAGTAACAATAATGGCAGCGAAAAAGAAACAGAACTCCAACTGGATTATACACAGCCACTGGCAAAAAAAATCAGC
>JAYVXJ010000581.1:0-1511 GCA_043785285.1 Chitinophagaceae bacterium | reverse complement strand
CATGATCGGGAAGAGGGTAAAGCCGTTTGATGTTCTGGTTTGCCCAGAGACGGTAGGGAATAATACCTTTGGCCCAACCATTGTGATGCGGCGTAAGGATATATTCTGCACTTTGCCAGGAAGCATTCGGAGCCAGTTCCGTATTAAGCACACTCATGTAACGGAGTTTGTGGGAGGACTCAGAAAGCTTAAGCAATATTCCTTCATCATTGCCTTTATTAGTACCCCAGTTTTTTGAAAAGATACTAAGGCCCCCCATACGGCCACCGATGTCCATCCATCTTATAATCGGACCTTTTCCGTCAAGAACAAATCCATAGCGGAACCATTTCGAATGTTCATTTATAACGTAGAAATTATCGTGTTCTTTCACTACCATATCGACAAAAGGCTTTATGGCATTTCCTCCCGTACGGAATTCGGTACCCTCGATACCGGAAAAAGGGACAATGCCGGAAAAATCCGGGAACACGATCTGTGGCACAGTATGGTCGGACTGGTTTTCAATGGTACACGACATGCTGACGGACTGACCGTCTGGATCTTCTTTCAAAGTAACAGTAGCGGATACTTTTCCCTGGAATTTGGTAAATGATCTGCTGGCACCGAGTTCGGCCCAATGAATGGTAACTGTGCCATCGCCCCTGGTAATTTGTGCATTTTTGGAAAACCTGGAAGCTAAACGCAATGGCTCAAATTCTTTAACTGGAAATGCCAGATCCACAATACCGGCACCGTCGGCCTTGGTCTGTAACAGTACCCCCGTTCCAGGGTAAGACATACTGAGAATGCTGCCCGTTTGAGCATCGAAAATAAATTCCAAGGCGTTTAATGTTGCTTTTACAACATTATGCTGGTGATTGCTCTGCTGTTGCGCAGATATGCCACCTATTATAAAAATAAAGAAGGCAATAAAATATAATTTTTTATTCATAATATCCTTCCATAATTGATTCTGAAAACAGGATTTTGTATCATTCCGGTATCACCTCATAGAGACAGATATCCAGGTTTTTCATTACCGGAGTCTTTTGAATCCACTGAAACTTACTGATGCTTGTCGTTTTTACAAGAGCGCCGTCATTGTATTGTTTGATCTTGTATCTTCCCGTAACAGATTTTAACCACGGTTCGATATCGCTCTCAAAGGTTATTTCTTTTTTATTCTTTTTGTTTATTACAATCACCAGCATGCTTTTGGGCAAAGCATAGGCACTCACATGGGCGGCAGGACAGTCCTTGGAAAGTATGCAATCTCCGATAAACGTTCCGTTGACAAAATAATTAAGGAATTGTTTACGCAGCCTCGCACACTGTTTAAGGGCTTTGCTTAATGCAGGATGATTTGAAATATAATCGGAGCCATTAACTCCATCTGGTTTCCTGGGATATACGTTCAGATACAAATTATCTGCAAAGCCTACTTTAGCTTCGGACACGGACCGGTCGATGTTTAAATTTATCCTTGGTGATGGTAGTAAACTGATGAGGGCGCGATAATCGCATCCATC
>JAYVXJ010000580.1:0-5223 GCA_043785285.1 Chitinophagaceae bacterium | reverse complement strand
AAAACGTCCCGAAGGAAGAAGCTCTACAATATGTATTAGGCTATTGTGTCGCCAACGATCTTTCCTGTAGGGATATTCAATTCAGTACCAGCCAATGGCTTATGGGGAAAAGTCTGGATCAGTTTTTGCCGCTGGGCAAATACCTGGTTACCAGGGAAGAAGTAGGTGATCCCTAACAGTTGAGGCTCCGTTGTACGCTGAATGGTGAAGCGCGTCAGGATTCCCATACTTCTGATATGATCTTTTCGGTAGCCGAGATCATTGAGGATTTGTCCAGGCATATGACTCTTTAACCCGGTGATCTGATCCTGACAGGCACACCGGCAGAGGTGATCATGGGGTTGAAGGGAAAAAACTGGTTGAAGCCCGGAGATTATGTTTGTTTAGAGATCGACAAACGGGGAACTTCGTGTAACAAAATGATTTAAATGGAGCTATACAGCCTGAAGGGAAAAACGGACCTGGTAACCACATTTACGGATATGGATCCGATTCCGGTAGCGACATTATTGTAAGAATCTATATCTTGCTTTTATGCGTCCCCAGTTACATAAGCTGTTTATTTCTCCGGATAGCTCTTTCCTTTGTAAGAAATGGGAATGTAATTATTTTGATAAACCCTGGCATTTCCATAAGGAATATGAACTGGTTCTCATTGAAAAAGCCGAAGGGACCCGGTTTATCGGTGACAACGTAAGCTTCTTCAAGGAGGGAGATCTTATTCTGATCGGCCCCAATATTCCGCATTTATACAGGAACAGCGAGAAATATTATAAAAATCCAATGATGGTAGCCCGTTCCATTTTTATTCATTTCACGGATGATTTTCTGGGCAATCATTTTTTCGATCTTCCTGAAATGAAACTGGTCAGGATGATTCTTGTCAAATCCTCCCTGGGAATAGAAATAAAAGGAGAAACGAAGGAGTATATTAAAAATAAGCTTATCCGGATGGTATCCGAACCTCCTCCCCAGCGGCTTATATCCTTGCTCGAGATCCTGGTAAATCTGTCGGTAAGCAAGGAATTAAAATTTATTCTTTCCCAGGGTTTCACAGCCAATAACAATATAGATACGGACCGGATCAACACCGTTTTCCAGTTTATCCTTAAAAACTTTACCGAGGAGATCTATATTGAGGAAATAGCCGAACAGCTGAATATGAGCATTGCTTCCTTCTCCCGCTATTTTAAACATCATACCCGCAAAACATTCAGCAATTACGTGACGGAAATACGCATCAGTCATGCATGCCGCTTATTAATGGAAGGAAATCACAGTGTGTCTGAAATCAGTTATTTAAGCGGATTCGAAAACAAATCAAATTTTTACCGGCATTTTAAAAATTGTATCGGTATCATTCCAAGGGATTACCAGCAGCGGTTTATGTTAAATCCGTAAGGTTTAAAATCTAACCGGGTAACTTAGGCCAGTTTAAATTATTCGAACTTGGGCTACTTGGGTCTGCTCTTAATCCTTTAGTTTTTCTCACGGACATTTTGATAATTATTCTTCTGATTATGCCGCGTCCGAAGAATAATGTTTGACATTTTTAAGCTCCTGATCTTTAGCAAATTTTTCTTCTTCAAGATCGTAATCATCCTGAAGTCCAAGCCAAAATTTAGGCGGTGTTCCTAAATATTTGGAAAATCTCAGTGCTGTATCACCTGTAACCGGCGATTGCCTTTTATTATTTCTGAAATCCTTGTTTGAGGAATTCCGGTATCCTTCGCAAGCCTTTAAGCTGCAATAGCAGTGTCGGTCTATCAATGTCAGGAAGTAAAAATTGCTTTCATTCATATTAAGAATAGTTTAATTCGTTTACTTCCCCCATACATTAATCGACCATATTTTTGAATTATAGATCCGTTTTGTTTTTTTTGAGCTGATTTTTTTAAAAAGTATCTCATTTTATTACACTAACGGGTATACCTATCCCAGGAACTTATTTTAGCTGCGTTTTTTAAGCTGCTTTAAACCGTGACAACACCGCTGCTGTCGTCACCCGGATGTTGTATACGATATTCAACGGATCTTGCGCAGTCCTGTCATTTCAGGACGAGTCAATTTGCCATGGGGGATATTCATGGTGCTTACCAGGCCCTTGTCCAGTGTATAGAAAGGTCCGGTTTGGACCGGGAGCATGACACGCTCATCCAGTTAGGGGATATTACTGACGGATTTTCGGAAGTATATGAATGTGCGGAAACACTGCTTAAGATAAAAAACCTGATTGCCATAAAAGGGAACCACGTGTAGGGATTTTGGAACCCAACTGCCGTCCAGTGGCTATAGAATTGACTTGGCCAATGCAACCGTTTTTGGATTTTTACGTACTATTCATCATGGCATCATAGGCTTTAATCAGTATTTCGCTCTTTCCATGCACATGAATGCAACAGCTTGACCTTCTCTCATCCTTATCCTAAATTCGCACAGGTACTGTCTAATGCGACCACGTCGGCAACAGGCTCTGTTTTTATCTTAGAATAAAAATGCATGCTATGAAAGATATCTCCGGTTTGCCCATCCTCCGCACGTGCAGGTTTCTGACGATTACGCTGATCCTGATTGTTACTGTAAGTATTTCCTGCAGTAGATCCAACACCAGCGGCAGTTATGCCAGTCCGATGCTGGTAAATTATTCCGGAACCTTTGTCCCATGGGGAGGGCAGGATTCGACAAAAGTAACAGGTACCGTAAAGGCAACTTTTAATACCTCCACCCGGGTTCTCTCCTACTCAATCAGCTGGTCTTTATTGTCGAGTAATCCTGTAGCCATGCATTTTCATGATGATGGACCTGTTATTGTGATTTTATCGGGTTTTCCCGTCTCTAAAACTGGCAACTTGCAGGGTAAAGCGACTCTCACGGCTTCTCAGGTATCGGATCTCGCCTCAGGTCTGATTTATGCCATGATCCATACCGAAAATTTTTCAGCCGGCGAGATCCGGGCTACCATGATCAGGCAGTAATTTGATAATAAAAAATGGCATTCTTGCCCGAAGGCCTTTCAGGATTGTCCAACGCCTGCTCCATTTCCTTAACTCCCCAATGGGTGAGATGTATTGTTCCGCCCAAACCATACGCTGCGATGGGGTTTTTATTAATCAGATAATTAACCACCTGGGAGGTTTCGAGAGTTTGCTTAATCGTTTCCAAGTTTCATACCAGACGGTTTTAAGTTTGTGAGGATTGCAATACAATTCCTCCTGATCATCCACGACCTTATAGATCTTGCCCGATCTCTCCACAAGTTTGATATCATTCTTGTAAGCTATAGATCAAAATTCCGGAAGACAAGTATAAATCCGGGCTCCGCAATCTCCCGGTCAGGCAAACAATCATTCAATGCATGGAGATGGAGATTTCTGCCATAATAATCCGGAAATTTTAGTGAGTGCTGCAAAGCTATATGAGGGTTCTCCCAATCCGGACAGTTTTCGCAGTCAATCTCCACTACCTCAAATCCCTCTTTTCGGAACCAGTCAAGATCCTTGTTCAGTAAGGAGGAACTGAAATACATGCCCTACCATCCGTTTTTGGAGGATTTGCCAGTCGAGCCTTTCATGTATATTATCCGGATCCTGGAAAATCATTTTTAAGGGTAAAGTAGGGTTAAACCAGTTCTTTTACCATTCCATGCAATTAACCGGCAGGCAACGTTAAATTAAGCTGATCCGGGATTAACCCGGGAAATTATTAATAATTTTGCGGTCAATTACGAACCATATGACAAACATTATCGCGGAACTTTTTCCTACCTCGCGATTTTCCAACCGGGTTGAAAATTATTTAAAATACAGGCCTTCTTATCCGGAAGAGATTATTCCCTTCCTGGAAAATACGATTGGTCTCCACAAGGATCAGCGGATCGTTGACGTTGGATCCGGCACCGGCATATTTTCCGAGCTCTTCCTAAAAAAAGGGTATGCGGTAACTGGTATCGAGCCAAATGGAGGTATGGGAAAGGCTGCAGAAACTAAGCTTGCAGCATATCCGGGATTTGACAGCCGGAACCGCCAGGCCGAACAAACCGGACTGCGATCAAGTACTGTGGATCTGATCACCGTGGCCCAAGCCTTTCACTGGATGGAACCGGAGGAAACAAAAAAGGAATTCTTAAGGATCCTCAAACCGGGAGGGCATATCCTGCTGGCCTGGAATCTGCGGTTACAGCACACCGCATTTCTCACGGGTTACGAAGAACTCAAGCAAAAGTTTGGCAAGGATTATCAGATAACCAAAGAAAAAGTCAACGAACCAGTGATTGAGCAATTCTTTGCACCAAAGACCGTGACTACTCATTCTTTCCCAAATGTTCAGTTACTTGAATTCGAATCGCTGAAAGGGCAGTTATTGTCTTCCTCCTATATTCCTCTTCCCGGCCAGCCATCTTATGAAAACATGATCAGCGAGCTGGCTGAATTGTTTGTTGCAAACAATGAAAACGGGTTTATCAGAATGGAATATGAAACAAAGCTTTATATCAATCAGGAACGCCTCACTTTTAAAAACTAAATCTTTCTATCCGGGCTTTTGCGTTTATTTTTTCAACTTTACATATATGGTAGATTCTGTTGACATAAGATCTTTGCCGGGCGCCGGCGTTTACCAGCTTTTTCTGCCCGAGCAGGTTGCCACTACGTTGCACCTAACAGAAGCTGATGGTAATGCGCTTTTCATCATCCATGAAAATAAAATGCAGCTTGAATGGCTCAGCCAAAGGATATGGCAGCAATATCATTCTCTGAAAAATGCATTTACAGTCAGCAAAGTGAGACTGAAACGAAAAAAAAGACTGGCTGTCATCATCCTCGTCTTTGCCGGCCTGATCACCCTTTTCAGCTCCGGAATCGCCAGGCAGACTCATGTCAATATCCTCTACATAAATACATTTGTTATTACAGTTGGGGTATTTTGCTGTTTGCAATTACTGAAATACTTTGCCAAGGGGGTATCATTTTCTGATAGCGATTTTGTTTCCGAATTGCAGATTTCGGAGCTGAAGGAATCAATTCTAAAAGATTTTTCGCCAGAGGATTAGGTGCTAAGATTTTAGCGATATTGCAAGATGCACAATTGTTTTTTCTTTGACTGATTTATCCAGGTAAGCAGCCATCGCTGCCATGGTATCCGTACCGTGAGTAATGATGATATTATCTTCCGTTGCTTCTATGCACTGCCCAGCCAGCTTTTCTCTATAGGCATCCGTCATATACA
>JAYVXJ010000579.1:0-1513 GCA_043785285.1 Chitinophagaceae bacterium | reverse complement strand
ACGGTGCCTGGGAATTTGCTGTTATCCGGCCAGGCGATTATTCAGAATACAATGGAAATCGTCATCAGTCCTTATGCCCGACTTTCAAAAATTAACTGAAAACGCGGATATGAAAAAGATTGGATGTTTACTGGTTATTGCTTTGGGCTTTTTACAATTTGCTGCTGCGCAGGAAACGGTTCCATCGCAAGGATTTGATAAGTCTAAATTATTCTTCGGCGGAAATTTTGGATTAAGCTTTGGAAGCGTTACAATTATCAATGTTTCCCCTCAGGTTGGTTATCATTTCACGCCACAATTTGCAGCAGGAGCTGGTGTAAACTATATTCATTACAGCTATTCTGATTATTATAATCAGAAATATACCCAAAATTATGCGGGACTGAATGTGTTTGGCAGGTTCTATCCCATCCAACAGTTTTTTATTCAGGCGCAACCAGAGTTGAATTATATATGGGGAAAGATAAAAGACAATAGATCGGATTTAACTATAGCAAAAATACCAACTCAGTTTGTTCCTTCCCTTTTACTTGGCGGAGGCGCCGCTATACCGGCCGGTCGCGGCGCAATCACGATCAGTATTATGTATGATGTTATTCAAAACATCTATTCCCCTTATTTACATCAGGCCATTTACGGGCTGGGATACAATATTGGCTTTTAACTGATCTTATTGAAAAGCTCAACCGGCGTGCCACAGAAGAAAATTCTTTCTGCGGATTCTCCGATAATAAACCCCTCCTTTTTCATGAGGTTAATATGTTTTTGCAAATGGTTGTAAAATCCTTCTGAATTAAGGATATAGATTTTTTTATCGTGGATCTTCAACTGATTCCAGGTCAGGATCTCAAATAATTCATCCAGGGTACCAAAGCCTCCGGGCAGCACAATTACAACATCACAGCGTTCATACATCATTTTTTTTCGGGTATGCATATCCGGGACAACGGCCATTTCAGTAAGCCCCTTGTGCTGTTGCTCTGATTCGATGAGCAATTGCGGAATGATGCCCATGATATGGCCTTCGTACTTCAGCACCGAATCTGCCAGAATACCCATCAGGCCTTTATGTCCGCCGCCATAGACCAATTTAACGTTGAGCATACACAGCAACTTGCCCAATTCTTTTACATGTTCCGCAAACACAGGATTATTTCCAGGATGAGACCCGCACAAAACCGCTACCGACTCGATATTCATAAGATGTTGCTCCTTTCAGAAAACTAAAATTGAAATTTTAATATTGTATTTCCTAATTTTCTATCACTAATTTAGCGCCCTTACATGTCCCCTGTACTATTATTCACTTTTGTAGTTGCGTATTTTATCCTGCTGCTTGCTGTTGCCTGGCGCACGTCAAAGGGGTCGGACAATGAATCCTTTTTTATCGGTAACCGGAATTCCAACTGGATGCTGGTGGCATTTGGGATGATTGGCACTTCCTTATCGGGAGTAACTTTTGTAAGCGTACCGGGTGCCGTATCCAGGGAATCCTTTGCCTATTTTCAAATCA
>JAYVXJ010000578.1:0-1514 GCA_043785285.1 Chitinophagaceae bacterium | reverse complement strand
AAAACCATAAGCATAGATTTCTCCCAGCGTTTGGGTGTTTTGTCTTTTAGTAAAGGGATTGTCTCGTGGAATGCCGTATTGGCCATTGGCGCTATTACTCCCCTTGGGGTCTATACGAAGAATAGTTCCCCAAACCTTATTCTTACTATGGGCAAGGAATGGATAACCTTCTTCAACACTACCACCATCGCCGATACCTATGTACAACAAGCCGTAATCTTTGTCACCGGCTTTAGCGAGGGGATTGAAAGTAATCTCCTGAACGCCATGAATGCCGCTGACCATGTTTACCCTGAAAAGTTCCCGGCCTTTTCCCGAAAAGGAAGCTGCTCCGGGATTTTCCGTTTTCCATTCGGTCAGTACCCATTGCAAAGTCACTTTAATGGAATCCGCATAACTAAAATCAGCTTTGCCTGAGCCTGGGGCTTCCGTATGCGTGGTATACAAGAGACCGTTTTTTGCAAATTCCGGGTGAAAGGCAAAACTGCCAAACCCGGTTGCCAGCCCGGGTTCATGAATAAATTTGGGGTTCAGCTTGGCCATGTCCATATACACTACGGGAATATTGTTTTGCAGTTTGTACAATTTACCCCGAAGGTCAACGATAAACAAACTGCCTGTATTAGGTTGAAAGTCTAACTTAGTAATTCTGGTTAGTGGCAACTTACTGCTGACGCTGGAGGCTGGAATTTGGGTAACCAACTTCAGGTCCACGACCAGGTTGGAAAGCTTGATATCGTCAGGAATAGGGTTTGATAATTCTTTACCAATTCCTTTCAGATCCCGCTGATCAGGAAGCTTATGGGTATTCAAATAAGCAATAATCCCATTCATTTCAGCATCTGTCAAAGAAGCAAATGATGGCATCACTACTTTATGCTTTTTAAACAATTGCCGGGCCCGTCCCTCTCCCGATTCAATCATTTTTTTTGGATTCCTGATAAAATGTTGAATCCAATTGGCAGAGACAGAAGCAGTTAAGCCTCCTAATTGTGGGCCGATCCCATCCTGTCTGAAATTGTGACAACCGCTGCAAAATTGAATGAAAGAGGCTTTCCCTTTGGCAATTGTTGCAGGGTCTGAAGAGATCGCGCTGTTATCCATGGACGTGCCGGAATTGCAGGAACTAAAATACAACAGAAGCAAAATAGCAATTGAAAAAATCAGTATTCCTTTTTTCATAATTTTCTGATGGAGCAGTAGTTTATCAAATGTTTTGGAGAAATTTATTCAAGTTCTGTATTCAAGGTTATAACTCCAAAAAATTGCCTTAAATAATTAGCCCGGTGCATCTTGTATTTTGAATCAAATTTACTTTCTCATTAAACATGGGCAGAATGTTTATTTGGTGGCCAAATCTATTACTTCCGGAAATCTGACTATTGACAGCGATGGTCTTAAGGGCTTCCGTATGATCAAATGAGATGGGATGGATCCGGACAGGAAAAGAACCTTCAAAGGAGATTACCTGGTTCGTTGGACACTGAAAGGGAAATACCGTGACTATGAATGAC
>JAYVXJ010000577.1:0-1515 GCA_043785285.1 Chitinophagaceae bacterium | reverse complement strand
TTAATTAACTAACATATCAACCTATAGTGGATGAAAATTACCAACGTAAAGGCTATCGTGCTCAAGCTTCCTGAAATCTCCAGTGCAGCGGATGGCACTCAGGATGACCTGATCATTATTGTTGAGACGGATGAGGGGATTACAGGATACGGGGAAGTGGATACAGCGCCAGGCGTGGGCAAAGCGGTGATAGAGGCTTATATGTCGCATGGAACTTGTTATGGGTTGAAAGAAGTGGTGCTGGGATGCGATCCATTTGACTACGAACAGATCTGGAACGACATGTGGGCAAAAACGTATTATTATGGCAGGAGTGGTCCGGTGATGCATGTAATGAGTGGCATTGACATGGCGATCTGGGATATCATGGGGAAGTCGACCGGCAAACCTGTTCATAAATTGTTGGGAGGAAGTTATGTGAGTAAGGTCAGGGCTTATGCCAGCGCCCTGATGCCGGAAAATAAAGAGACTGTAAAAAAGATGACGGAGACTTATGTATCCCAGGGTTTTACTGCGATCAAGTTTGGATGGGGTCCGCTGGGTTACGACATTCATTTTGATCTAGAACTCATTAAGGCGGCTCGTCAGGCTGCGGGGGACAAGGTGGATATCATGATTGATATTGGTAAGCGTTACCGGTTGAAGTCTGCGATGTATGTCGCAAAGGCATTGGAACAATTAAATATTTATTGGCTGGAAGAACCGCTTCCTGCGGAGGATTATATTGGTTATCGGAAACTCACCGAATCAACCACTATGCGCATTGCTACCGGAGAGGAAGAAAGTGGGCGAATGGCCTTTGCCCGATTGATCAATGAAACCCATATTGATGTGATTCAACCAGACATGTCGCGTTGCGGGGGATTAACCGAAGCAAAGAAAATAGCCACCCTGGCCGCGGATCAGCATATTTTATGTGTTCCCCATGCATTTAAAACGGGGGTATTGGTAGCCGCTTCTATCCATCTGATTGCCGCTATACCGCATGCCCCTTTTTTGGAATTTTCCGTCACGGAATCTGCCATCCGGAAGGAATTGTTGCTGAACCCCTTTGTTCAGAAAGATGGATTTGTTGAAGTTCCGCAGCTGCCGGGTTTGGGCGTTGAATTGAATCCGGACATTATAAAAAAGTATGGAATTTCCAGGTAGGATCGGAGGTTGGTTTATCGTTAATGGAATACTGGTTCTGCGTTAACTAATTTTGCTTATGGAACAAACAATTTCCAGAATCGAAAAATTGAATAGCATCCGGAAACAAAAGAAAGTGGATGCGTTTCTCATCACTGCTCCTGCATCCGTAAAATATTTCAGTGGTTATTTCTTTTATTTTGAATATGGAGTTGTATTGCAATATGCCCGGGAGGGGATGACGGAACTTGAGCTGTTTGCTTTGGTAAGAAGGGATATGGAAAAGGCTGTGGGATTAAGGGTTCCATTGATGGCGGATCTGAGCAGCGGGAAAAGAACTTGCGGCGGCGGCGGTATGCCTACAAATAAATTGATCAAAGCAAACGA
>JAYVXJ010000576.1:0-1515 GCA_043785285.1 Chitinophagaceae bacterium | reverse complement strand
CGATCTTAACCGGCGAATACAGATTGATGAAACCAATGACTGATTTGCCGCTCCATTTTCTCATGTCTTTACCATAGAAGTCGAATATGGCCGAAAGTTTTGGTTTTTTTGAGTCTACCTGGTTGCGCTTTTTATCTTTTAAAAAATCTTTCGCCTGATCGGTCAGCTGTTTATCCAGTCTGCTTCCTTCATAGGCCTCCCGCCTTAGTTTCGGACAACTCATGGAGGCGCAGTTGAGCGCAAAATGGATACGTGGTTCCCTGAATGCCTGGCGAAGGATGCGATGTTCAATCCGGTTCAGAGTCATTGTTTTATGGCCTATTTTAAAGAATTTTTTGTCCCAGGGCGTATTGATGAATATGATCTGGTGCGTGGCCCCCAGGTCCTTAATACTTTTAACCGGGTAATGGTCGATGATCAGTTTTATGGTAAAGGCATTGTATGCATTGAGCCAGTAAGCGATCTGATCTTCTTTACTCCAGTCTTTTCCAGGAGGGTTAGCGGTAAGCATATCAAGATAGGATTGCAATGACTCTTTGTCTTTGATAAACCCCTTATAATCGACCAGTCCCTCTTCGTTCACATATTTTTTCACCAGAACTGTCCAGGCGTTATGTAAAGGCACTTTCCCTTTCCCATGAAAATGAATCTCACAGGCACTAAAAAATGAAATGATGATTAAACAGCACAGGATATTCTTCATGCTGATCGTTTTTATAATGAACGAAATTCAGGACAGCTTGGTTTTAAATAACCACCAGGAAATCAGGTTATTAAGATAAGATTTTATAATTGTTTGACGGTTTCCAAAAACAGGCGGCTTAATACCCGGTCCGCTCTCCCGGCTACCCTTATAATTTCCGTTATACTGACCGGGTTTAAATGATCCGGATCACACTCATCCGTTATGACACTGATAGCGGCACAGGCAATTCCGAGATGACCCGCAACAATGACTTCCGGAACTGTACTCATCCCTACCATATCTGCTCCGGTTGAGCGAAGCTGCCTATATTCTGCCCTGGTTTCCAGGTTCGGCCCCATGACCGCAACATAAACACCTTTTTTTAACCCAATACCCAACTGGAAGGCGGTTTTCGCTAAAAGTTGGTTCAGTTTATGGCTATACGGCTCGCTCATATCCACAAAACGATTCCCAAAAGCAGGATCGTTGAGTCCGCGCAAGGGATTTTCAGGTAAGAGATTGATATGATCATCAATCAGCACCAGGTCGGCTTTTTTAAAACTAAGGTTCATTCCTCCAGCAGCATTACTTAACAAAAGATCGTTCACTCCGAGTTCTTTCATCACCCTGACTGGAAAAGTGATCTGCTGCATGCTGTATCCTTCATAATAATGAAAGCGTCCCAGCATAGCTATCACTTTCACATTCCCCACTTTTCCCAAGATCAGCTTTCCACTGTGAAACTCCACCGTAGCCACTGGGAAATGCGGAATCTGGTCATACGGAATGCTTTGTTCAACAGATATTTGATCAATAAAAGCGCCCAAACC
>JAYVXJ010000575.1:0-1515 GCA_043785285.1 Chitinophagaceae bacterium | reverse complement strand
GAACTGGTCGCAAAGATAATGTGCCCCGAACGGGATCGTGATAACTATGTTAAAAAGAATGCGCTTTATCTGGTCTCCCGTAATTTGTTTGTATTTTAAATGAATATTCTTTTTACTATGATCCGTGATCTTCCTAAACGTTCATTGCTCTGCCTTGCTTTCGTACCTATGCAGTACGCAAATACTGTTTATCCACCCCCGGTTCAAACCTTAATTCCGAAGGAGTCTGTTGTCATTACCATATTCCACTCTCCTGAAAATTTATATGGGGCACCTGATTCTATAACCAGTTCCAAAATTCCTATAACGATTCACCCGGAATTGGATGCAGCGACCATTTTCCCGCTGCCTGCTTCCATGGAAGCCGATATATTAACTTATGTGAATGAAGATCGTAAACAACATGGCCTGTCACCTCTTAAGCTCAGTGCCGTGGAATCGTCTATTGCAGAAAAGCACAGCAGGGATATGGCCAGTGGTAAAGTAGCCTTCGGGCATAGGGGACTTAACACCCGGGCAAAAGCCATCCGAAAAGCGCTGGGAGAAATCAGTTCGGTAGGGGAGAACGTGGCATCTGGACCGATGAATGCAAGGGAAGTTGTGGATGGATGGCTCAATAGTCCGGGGCATAAGCGTAATATAGAAGGGGACTTTACCCTTACCGGCATCGGCTATGCGCAGGGTAAAAAAGGGAATATCTTTTTTACCCAGATTTTTTCGAAGTAAGTGGAAGGGTTTAATGCCCTTTAACGGGTGTGCCGTAACTTGCCATATCATGGAGAAAAAGGTCATTATCAAAATCGATCAGCTTACCAAAAAATATGGTGAATTTGAGGCGGTAAAGGGAATAAGCTTTGAAGTTTATCAGGGAGAGATCTTTGGTCTTCTCGGCCCCAACGGTGCGGGAAAATCCACCACGCTCGAAATCATTGAAACGCTTCGCCAAAAAACTTCCGGAACGGTAACCGTAGACGGAATGGATCTGGATAAATCACCGGATGATATCAAAAAAATTATCGGAGTTCAATTGCAGACTTCCGGATATTATCCCAACCTCAACCTGACTGAACTGTTGGTGCTTTTCGGCGGACTGTATAACCAGGATATCAAACCAGCTGAATTTCTGGCTAAAGTGAATCTGATGGATAAAGCAAAAGCCAGGTATAAGGAATTGAGTGGAGGCCAAAAACAACGATTCTCCATAGCTACCACGCTGATCAATCAACCTAAAATTATTTTTCTGGATGAACCCACAACAGGGCTCGACCCGCAGGCAAGAAGAAATCTCTGGGATCTGATCCTGGACATCCGTTCTGCCGGCACTACCGTAATCATCACTACACATTATATGGATGAAGCGGAAGTATTGTGCGACCGTGTGGCCATCATTGATTCAGGTAAGATCATAGCCATGGATTCCCCCGACCAGCTGATCGACAAGCTGGTGGCCACCGGCTTTGAAAGACCAAAAGAAGTAAAGAAGGCAAACCTGGAAGATGTTTTCATTCAGCTTAC
>JAYVXJ010000574.1:0-5240 GCA_043785285.1 Chitinophagaceae bacterium | reverse complement strand
TCTTCAGAAACTGCGCGCCTCTCGGGTATTTCCGTATCATATCGGGGATAGAAAAACAGGCATGCGTTACATTGCAACGTCCCCCTCCGCTCACTTTTACCTTACTCAGCAGTTTCCCTGTTTTTTCCACGATCACCACACGTAACTCCGGGTTCAGTCGCGCAGCAGTAAGAGCACAGAAAAATCCGGCCGCTCCTCCTCCGGCTACCACCAATGTTTTCTGCATGTCTTCTCTTTATTAGCCCGTGAAGTTGAGTAAAATTTTATTCATTTTCAGGCAATTCCCTAACCATCATTTCTACCGGGCCCAGATCGGGAAGATTTTTTTTCACGTAAGCCTGACTTAGTTGCTGTATCCTGCGGGCCTGGGGAAGAAACTGACTCTCCAGACTTCCCACGGCCTTATTATAATGCGATAGCGTTCCCTGTAACCCTTTTCCGATATGGGCAATATGTTCCATCAGTGTGGCACTGCGTTCATACAATTCCACAGCTGCTTCCCGGATGGTCTCAATATTTTCCATGGTTTTGAGTTGGTTCCAGCTATAACCCACACTTCTTAAAATGGTGATCAGGGTTGTAGGTGTAGCCACAATGATCCGGTTGTTAAGCGCTTCTTCAATCAATCCTGGCCACGCCTGCAGCGCTGCACCAAAAGAAGATTCGATCTGCATGAATAGCACCACAAAATCGGGCGCTTCTTCAAACTGATCCCAATACGCTTTCGCACTCAGTTGACGTAAATGGGTTTTAATCGCCAGAATATGCTCGGCCAGCAATTGTTTTTGTACCAAGGCATCTTCCGTCTCAAAAATCCGGAGATAAGCACTCAGCGGCACCTTACTGTCAACCACAACCGACCGGTTTCCCGGCAATTTGATGATCATGTCCGGTCTCCGTCTCCCTCCTTCCCCATCCACCGATTGCTGTTCCACAAAATCACACTGATCCATCATTCCGGAAAACTCGACGAGTCTACGCAAGGCGATCTCGCCATATCTTCCGCGCGTATGGCTTGTTTTCAAAGCACTCACCAGATTTCGGGTTTCCTTATCCAGCGCAGTAGTTGTCATCCGCATCTGCTCCAGCAATCCATTAAGATGACCGTAAGCGCCTTCTCTTTTTAATTCGAGCTGACTGATCTTCTCCTCCATTTTTTCAAGGGAAGCTCCCAGCGGTTTAACCAGACTATCAATAGCCTGTTGCCGCTTATCGAGATCATTTTTAGTTTCGGATATATGATTGGTCAATGCTGTTTTGGCCAGGTCGAGAAAGGATTGGTTATTCTTATCCAGCGCCGTAGCGGATAAGGAATGGAATGAATCTTTAAGCGTTTGCTGGGCCAGCAATACGAATTCTTTTTGTTCTTTAACCGCTTTCAAAGCTTCATCATACTTAGCGGTTATACTTGCCAGTGAGTAATCCAGCTCCTTTTCTTTCAACCTGGATTGTAATTCTCCTTCTTTAAACCGGGCTATTTCCCGGTTTAACGCGGATAAATCCAGCTGTGCTTTTTCATATTGCGTCTGAACCCGGATGCTTTCCCCTGCTTCCAATGCCGATTTGGATTTCCACTGATAAGCAGCCAGTAGCCAGCCTGCTCCAAAAACCAACCCGGAAGCGAAGATGGAAAGCAACAATGCAAGAGGGCTCATGAACGCTGATTTTTCTAACCGGTAAAGATACTAAATTAATTAGTAACCCAGGTGACCCCTCTTAAAAGGTTTTCCTTTCTTTAATTCAGCTGTACAATATCTTCTTCTTTATTATTAAAAATCCGCACTCCATTATAATTAACTTCCCAGGTTACCGGCAATATCTTCTTTAACATATTACTTACCCCACAATATTTTTCCTGCGAGTCTGTAACTGCATTCAGTGCAGCTTGCTCATTTTCACCTGCGCCTCTGAAATCATAAATCAGATGAATAGCCGTATACTCAATAGGTGACTGTTTGCTTATTTCACCCCTCACGCTGATATTGAAATCATCTACGGGTTTCTGTGCTTTTCGCAAAATGGAAACAATGTCCATACCCGTACATCCGGAGAGTGCAGTAAGAATAAATGGTTTTGGAATTGGGCCCCGATCTTCCCCACCCACTCTTTCGGGAGCATCCATTATTATGGTATGTCCGCTTACCAATGCATTGAATTGCATCTTCCCCATCCACATGGTTTCAATTTCGTGTATCATACGTTCATTTTTACTGACTGCCCGGGAAATAATATAGCTTTTTACTGCAACAAAACTCAGCCAATAAAAATGACTAAACGGCCACTTATGTTACACAAGGACAATTTTATTCCGGCCGGGTTTTACCAGGCCTTCATCTTCCATTTGTTTGAGCAGGCGGGATACAACAACCCTGGCTGTTCCCAATTCATTTGCCAATTGTTCATGCGTTACATTTAGGATGCGGCTTTGGGTGAGTTCGCATTTCTTTTTAATAAGATCAAAAAGGCGCTCATCCATCTTTTTGAAGGCAACTGCATTTACTATTTCCAGCAATTCCTCGAAGCGTTTGTGATACAACCGGAAAATATAATCCAGCCATTGAGGATACTCTTTGATAAAAAGGGTAACTTTTTCCATTGGTAAGAAAAGTATTTCCGCATCTTCCTCCACGATTGCTTTCACTTTGCTGGTTTCCTGATGCATTCCACCTAAAAAAGACATTATGCAGCTTTCGCCGGCTTTGATATAATACAATAAAATCTCCCTTCCATCTTCATCGGTTCGCATTACCCTTACACTCCCTTTTGTAACGATTGGAATGGAACGGATATAGGCGTTTTCATTTAGAATTACTTCACCCGGGGAAAAGTTTTTTTTAACGCTATGTTCGTACAACTTTTTTTTAAGGTCGGGCGATGATTGAAATTCGGATATATTATTTAATAATTCCATACGGCGAAAGTAGAATATTCAAGTTAGCTTCATCAACATCATTAACAAGGTAACGAACGCTTACCGTTTGATCTTTACCCATAACCTTTGTATTATCATTCTGAATAAAGCTACGAAACACCCGCAGGTGCCAAAAAAAATCCCTCCGTAGATAACGGAAGGATTTAAACCTAAACTCAAAAGATACACTGCTAAAGAGATGCGGGCTGCTTTCCCGAAGTGTTGGTCATGCTATATGTTTTCCAGCCTTCTGTACCATCGGAATTAAGCACCAACGTTTCAGTGCCGTTTTCCAGGCGGATATAGTAGGAGATTCCCTGATCGGTATCCAGCTTAAAGAGTTCTGAAACCCAAAAGGATCCATATTCCTTTTTAATGATGTTCCGGAGTTCACCGGGCAAATCCGTGGTAAGTATGTGCCGGATCACACCGATAAAACTGCCATCGGGATTGTAATAAGCGTACATTATTTTGTTATTCAGACTGAATTTGGCAACCACGTATTTTGGTGATTCAACCCAACTTACATTTTTTGCATGCGCAAATTCGGTATGAAAGGCAGCCGTTGCTCTTTTGTTTATGCCAACCGGACTGTTTGCTGAGGCATTGCTGAGGCCGGCTATCAGGATCACTGCCAGGGCCAGTACTAACTTTTTCATTTTGCGAAGTTTTATATGGTTTTTATTTTTTATTTCTGTTAATAAGACGCAGGCTTTTGCATCATGTTGCAGCTTGTTGAACTATTTTTTTATTTTTTTTCATTTGTCAGGCTATCGGAGATAAAGCTGTTGCACTTTCGAAAACTGTATCATTCGATACAAGAGAGCTATAAATGCGTGCCAATTCATCAATCCCTTGTAAATCAATACAGGTAGGGTTTTTTAACAATGGCTGACTGTTCGATAACGGACAATCCCGTACGTTTTTATACGTCCATCAGAAAAGTGGCATAGGCGATGCAAATAAAAAGATTTTCTTAAAAGGAAATATCCGTGAGAATAAAAGCATTTTCAAACTGTCTGCTTTTGGGCAATGCTTGTGCAAATTAAGTATTTCCCTAACTTTATAGCCAAACCACAAGTCATATGTCATTGATACCAAACAAAAAGAATAAAAAAGACAACCGGCCGGGCGGCGGCGGACTTTCCAAAGCCAAGTCAAATCTTCCGATACAAAAAGGCAAAACAAATACCAAGGGAGTGACCCGGAACACCAAACTCACCGGTGGTTCCCAAAGAGGATCCTGATTATATAAATGAAAAAGTCCCGATATTCATATCCGGGCCGTACGACCTCATAACTTTCAGGTTGTTTGTTATTAGTTAAGATTCGAAAGCCTCAGCACCACTGCATCATGCTTAGGAATACTGGCCTTATAAGATGTGGCTGTTGTTCCCGCAGCCTGTTTCTTCCACAAGTCTCGAAGGGAATGATCAGTACCAATCTTATATTTCTTCCAGTCAATATTCACTTCCCTGATCTGGCCTCCCCGGTTAAACAGGCAAATGGCAGTATCCCCACCCGATAAGGGTTTGAGAAAGATTTGAAAATTTTCTTCATCCTCAATTAAATACCCCTGCTTTCCCCGCTTATCCTGATCTACAGCAATCAATTCTTTATTGGTGAGTACGTTAATGGTTTCTTTCGACATATGGCTGAGGTCATTTCCGGCAATCAGCGGCGCAGCCAGCATACACCAGAGGCTGAAATGGGCACGATCTTCTGCAACATTCAATACAGCATTTCCAACTTCCAGCATATCCGGGTCATTCCAACGGCCCGGACCCGCATATTTCTCCAGACCTCTTTGCAGGTCCAGGTTTGCAAGCACACTGCCGCCCCATATTTTCCCATCATTTCCTTCCATTTTACTCCAATGATTTGCAATATCCCCGGACGTCCGCCATAAATGCCCGACGTCTCCGGCCCATTCCCAGGGTTTATTGGTTCCCCATTCACAAAGACTGAAAACAATCGGTCTTCCCGCTTTATATAATGCGTCCCGCATGAGTGCATAGGAATCTTTTGCATTTTGACCGTCCGCATTGCACCAGTCCAGTTTCAGATAATCCACACCCCAACGGGCGTAGCTAATGGCATCCTGGTATTCGTGACCACGGCTTCCCGGGCGACCGGCACAGGTTTTACTTCCCGCGCAGGAATAAATACCAAATTTCAATCCTTTACTGTGTACATAATCCGCCAGGGCTTTTATTCCGGAAGGAAATTTTTTAGGATCCACCACGATATTCCCGGAACTATCGCGGTCAATCTGCCAGCAATCATCAATCACCACATATTCATATCCTGCATCTTTCATTCCGCTCGA
>JAYVXJ010000573.1:0-5241 GCA_043785285.1 Chitinophagaceae bacterium | reverse complement strand
AGAAAGATGACCAGACCGGCCAGACATGGTTAAAATTGCCCGTGGAAAATGAAAAATCCGTTGAAAAAGCGCTACAGCTTCTGGCCGCGCTGCTGAATGGATATGGCAAGCAGAGTTAGTCTATCGGCTGTTTCCAATACCAATTACGCATTTTTCTCCGGTAGAATCAATCCATACCTGAACCAATACAATTCCCTCAATAGTTTCTAAATCCTTTTTTTAAATTTTTCGTAAAGAAAGTATTTAGGTCGCCGCTATAAGCTCGCTCCATCGTCCCGCACTTATATCCTTTAATAAATTTTAATATTAAGGAAATCCTATATGCAGGCGGGGCAATGTTTACACTCCCAATTAATCAGAATCATCCCTAATCCCTTTGGTGTAGAAGTTCTAATGATCAGATGATCTTTCCCCGCATTTCAGCGAGAAGAATGATCAGATGGGATTTAAAATCGCTGGCGGAAATAAAATACTACTGGTCAATAGAGACTCCTTACATAAAATTTATGTACGGCAATAATTTAATTTGCTTTGGTAGGTATTGAGTTGTAGAATTCCGGCCCGAATTAATTTCCTTTGCCTGCAATCATCAAAGCCGCACCAGCCAGGCCCGTGTCCTTAATTAAATTGGTCAGGGCGATACTTACCCGGAACTCTCCTGGTGAATGAATTAAAGCGGGTAAATGAACAGAAAGTACAATAATGATTAAAAAAGTGGCTAACAACAATCCTGCAACCCGTGTTTGTTTGCCGGTTAAAAAAGAAATTGCCGCAGCTATTAAGGCTGCTCCGGTAAGATAAACCCAGAATATCCCTCCAGGAATAAATGAAGGCACCGTATTTTGAAAACCTGTACCATTTAAAAAATGATTGACTCCAAAAAAGCCAATAACTAAGGCATACAGAACGATGCCCACCCTGTAGATTGATTTATTGTACATAGCAATCGTTTTTATTTCATCTAATTTAACAAATCTTTCCAACTTTATTGCAAATAGTCCGGATTTGTGAATAAGAGGAAAGCAGGTCATTTCGGCCGAATGAGGATCATATCCTGCCCCTTTTAGCCTGGGGGAAACGGGTGGTGTAGTGGCCGCATTCAGTATATTTGGTTGTTTGGAACAATAGGCGTGTTTGTATTACTTTTGGCTCGCATCAACTTCATTAATTTGAGTACGGCCCGATCCGAAAAACTTGCCAAAGAAGTAGGTATCCGTAAACCAATTGGTTCTTTGGGTGGACAATAGATCTAAGTTTAGGTAGGCGGTTTTTCATCCATTTCACATAAGGTTTTAATCGCGTTTCAATTTACTGTTTCGGTTACTTTAATAATTAGTACCATTATCGTTTTTCGCCAAATTCTATTCGCCAAAAACGGGTCTATTGTATACAGCCCGGATAGCCTGGTGGCATTGCCCACCACTACTGAAGATATTCATAACCATTTTGATATTGTAAGGGATGAACTGCTAAAATTGGAAGCAATTACTTCGATGGCTGAATCCGGAGGTTCAACAACTGAAATTTAATCAACGAGTGGTGGGTTTAATTGGAAAGGGAAAGATCCTAATTTAGCTGTTGATTTTCCAACAACGGATATTTCATACGACTACGGTAAAACGGTCGGCTGGCCATTTAAAGAAGAGAGGAATTTTTCAAAAGCATTTAGTACAGATTCATCAGGCCTCGTGTTGAATGAAGCTGCAGTTCTACGGAATAGTTGATTTTCAATAAAATTGACATCTATTTTGAAGATTTTTACCTAAGATACCAAAGCAGCCAAGCACCTTAAATCCTCTATGAAATGATTCTAAATTTGTTCAATCCGGCTCACATTTGGCGCTTTCAAAAAGCGCCAATTTTGTTTAAAAACCTAACCCAACCATGCCAGGCAAAAAATGGGTTGGCTACTTCCAGAATGGTTAATAAATCCTATATGACCCCTCCGTCAGGTCAGAGAAGGCGAAACAAAAAACTTGAAAACCTTGCTCTCTGCGAATCCATTGATGCCCTGATTTAAAAATTCCTCGCTTACTCAGAAAAAGCATTCAAAGCGCCTGGTAGAAATGTAGTGTCAAGTGCGGAAAAAATACAATTACTGAACAGGGAATGAGATAAACTTGAAATATTTATTCAAAAGCAAGTTAGAAAAGCCCATATTATATTTGACAATAAGGAATGGCAGAAAACCTTCCTGCTAGCATCTTTATTTGCCTTGGATATGCTTTACAGAACAATGGTGGCTCCGCATTTTTTCCAGAAGACAACCAACTACCAACTCCGTAAGATCTCTTGATGCTTCAAGGGTAAACGGAGAAATGGTTTCTACTTCGCACCTCCCCTGTTCCCCCGCTGACGCCATTGGCAAATAACCAAACTAGCCGTTGGCGTAACGCCCGAAATTGTGCTTTTGAAAAAGAGACACAAAAGAGTATTAATAAAAATGAAAATTCTCTTAGTATAAATTTTCTATTACCAGCCAAAATATGCCTTTGCATTATTATAGCAGATATCCTGAATGATTTTCCCAATCCATTTTATATCATCCGGCAATTCCCCATTTTCAATTTCTTCACCAAATAAATTGCATAATATCCTTCTAAAATATTCGTGGCGAGGATAAGAAAGGAATGACCTTGAATCAGTAAGCATACCAACCATCCTGCTCAACAAACCCAAATTAGCTAAGGTATTCATCTGTTTAGTCATCCCATCTTTTTGATCCAAAAACCACCACGCAGACCCAAACTGAATTTTACCGGGAATCGTTCCATCATTAAAATTACCGATCATAGATGCCATCAATTCATTATCTGCCGGATTAAGATTATAAAAGATTGTTTTTGTCAATTGATTGTTCAAATCGAGTCTATTTAAAAATTTAGACATATGTTTTCCCTGCGGAAAATCACCGATAGAATCCCAACCGGTATCAGGTCCGCATTGTTCCATTTTCCTTAAATTACAATTTCTAAATACACCTAAATGAAATTGTTGAACCCATCCTTTTTCCCAATCCCATATCGAGAAAACATGTAACATAGCAGATTTAAACTTTAATCTTTCTTCTAAAGAAAGCTCTTTCTCATTACGGGTTTTACTGAAAATGATATTGATCTCTTCATCAGAATAATCTTCCGCATACATATATTCTAAACCATGATCGGATACAGAACAACCCATTGTTGCAAAAAAGTCATGGCGTTGCTTTAATGCTTCCAAATAAGATTGAAAAGTAGTAACTTGTACACCACTTACTGATTCCAGTTTCTTCACATAAGAATTAAATTTGCCTGCATCATCAACATTCATTGCCTTATCAGGGCGAAAAGCCGGCAGGACTCTTATTTCAAATCCATCATCTTTTATTTTTTGATGGTGTTCCAAACTATCTATCGGATCATCAGTTGTGCAAACAACTTTTACATTCATTTTGCGTAGCAAATTGCGAACGGAATATTCTTTTGTCTGCAATTTTCTGGCACCCTCATCAAAGATCCTTTTTGCATTTTCCGGATTTAATGTTTCATGAACGCCAAAATACCTTTGCAGCTCCAAATGCGCCCAGTGATAGAGCGGATTGCGCAAGGTATAAGGAACTGTTTCTGCCCACTTTTCAAACTTTTCATAATCAGATTTATCACCTGTGCAATAACTCTCGTCTACACCATTGGCACGCATGACACGCCATTTATAATGATCGCCATACAGCCAAATCTGTGTTAGATTATCAAAGTTATTATCATTAGCGATTTGATCTACCGGCAAGTGACAGTGATAATCTATGATCGGCATTTGCTCTGCAAAATCGTGGTATAGACTTTTTGCCGTTTCTGTCTGAAGTAAAAAGTCTTTGTTTAAAAATTTTTTCATAAAAAATATTTTCCTAAGGAAAATTTAATTAGTTATTTTTTTATTCAGTTTAACTGAAAATATTAAGTACAGAATAATTGATCAATGGTTCACTATACTTTCTAACCGTGGTTATGTACTACATTCTTTTTATTTAATATCATTTTCACCTGAATATAGTGAACGTTGTATTCCCAATTCAAGCCCTCTCAACTCAGCCAATCCCCTTAATCGCCCTATAGCGCTATACCCGGGATTGGTTTTCTTTTTTAAATCATCTAACATTTGGTGTCCATGGTCAGGACGCATGGGAATCGAAATATTTCTTTTTTTCATCACTCCGATAATTTCTTTAATCACTGCATACATGTCAACATTTCCTTCCAGGTGATTGGCTTCGTAAAAATCTCCCAACTCGTTTCTTCTTGTGCTGCGTAAATGAATAAAATTTATTCTATCGGCAAACTCTCTTATCATGACAGGTAAATCATTATCGTCTCTTACACCAAATGAACCAGTGCAAAAACATAAACCATTATTTAAAGAAGGAACAGCCCTGATTAAGGCATTGAAATCATCAGCAGTACTTACTACTCTCGGCAAGCCTAAAATACTATAGGGGGGATCATCGGGATGAATAACCATTTGTACGCCACACTCATCTGCAACAGGAATAATTTGTTGTAAAAAATAAATCAGGTGTTCCCGAAGTTTAACTTCATCAATGTCTTTGTAAGCATCCAATGCCGTTTTAAATTGCTCCAGTGTGAAACTTTCTTCACTACCAGGCAAACCCGCAATGATATTATGTTGCAATAGCAACTTTTCCTCATTGCTCATTGAACCAATACTACGTTTTGCTCTCTGCAATTCTTCCTCAATGTAATCATCTTCAGCATTCTTCCTTTTTAGAATATATACATCAAAAGCAATAAATGCAGCTTTTTCAAAACGCAAGGCCTTGCTGCCGTCTTCCACAATATAGCCAAGGTCTGTCCTTGTCCAATCCAATACTGGCATAAAATTGTAGGTAATAATTTTTATTCCGCAAGTGCTTAAATTTCTTATTGTTTGCTTGTAATTGTCAATAAATATCTGGAATGAGGATGATTGTATTTTTATAGCTTCATTTACCGGAACGCTTTCTACAACACTCCATACTAAATCGTGTTGCTCAATTTCATTTTTACGTTTTATAATTTCTTCAATGGGCCATACCTCGCCATTCGGAATTTGGTGTAAGGCCGTAACAACTCCTGCGCAACCAGCTTGCTTAATATCGGGCAATCTCACAGGATCATTCGGCCCGTACCAACGCATGGTCTGCTGCATGCTGAAACCCGTATTTGAGTAAGAAGGAAGTTTTGATTTCATTTTTTTTGTTTTTTT
>JAYVXJ010000572.1:0-1519 GCA_043785285.1 Chitinophagaceae bacterium | reverse complement strand
TCCGCGGAGTGCCATTATTCCCGGATGTTTTCCGGTTAAAAGACGGCAACCAAATGCTCCCAAATGCTTTTGCAAAAAGGCTTGGTTCAAGGGTGTGGCTAAATTGCCCCATCCTTTCTATAAGGCATAGCGAAACAGGTGTGACCATTTCCTATAAACAGCACAATGAACAGAAAGAAATGTCAGCCGATTTTTTTGTGAATTGTATTCCGTTACCTGCTTTTAAAAATATTCCCATACAACCTATCTTGCCGCCTGAAAGGCAATACATCATCGATAATGTTTCGTACGATTCCTATCAACGATTTGTCTTCCAGGCAAGTTCAAAATTTTGGCTTGAGGATGGTATCAGCATCAATATGGAATTAGACCATCCTGATCTTTGGTCGATATGGCAGTCTGCAGAAGAAGTGGACTCTCATCGTGTTATACTATTGGGAACCGGACCTGGCGGGGTTTCACCTCAGCGCGCACTGGCCGCATTCCGAGAGGTATACCCGGGAAAGAAAGACACCATTGAACTGGCTATCAGCAGGGACTGGACAAAGGAGGCTTTTTCGCCAACCTGTGAAAGGCTTCCCTTCCCTATCAGTGAGCTCAATAGATTCTGGCCGCATCTTATGAAACCTCATGGGCGAATACATTTCGCCGGCGCTTATGCGGACAACCTCAACTGGGGTACCGAAGCTGCAACGCGATCTGCAAACCGGGTAGCCCACGAGATCGATAAGTCCTGATCAATGCACTAAAGAAATACGACTATGCAATTTAAATTTTTTTTATTGTTTGGAACCGCATTAGCTTTCTATTGTTTTAATGTGGCATTTTCACAACAACACCATGCGGAAAATAGTCCGCCCAAAGTAACGATCCTAGCACCTGCAAAAAATAGCGGGTTTCAATGGAATTCAATTATTCCATATTCGATCAATATTTCTGATAAAGAGGATGGAAATTCTGAATACAATGAGATTTCGACTAATGAGGTGTTGCTGAAGGTTTTGTATTTACCAGACTCTTCCGGAACGAAGAAATATCTATCTGAAATGAGTCGCATCAGTACTGAATCTCGCGGCTTATTGTTAATGACTTCTTCTACCTGCTTCATGTGTCATGCTGCTAAGAATAAACTGATTGGTCCTTCATTCAATTTGATTGCAAAACGATATCCGAATAGTGCGTTCTCTTTGGAGATGCTTGCCAAAAAAGTAATCAATGGTTCTACTGGTGTTTGGGGAGACGTATCAATGCCACCTCATCCCGATTTAAAAATCGATCAGGCAAAAGAAATAGTCCGTTGGATTCTCGAAAATAATTCAAATCCTAACCTATATTATTTTACAGGAATTGAAGGCGCTTTTCGAACCAAAGAAAAACCAGACAAGGAATACCATAAAGGAGTTTACATCTTAACAGCAAGCTATACTGACCATGGCCTGAAAGACATCCATAAGTTACGCAAGCGTGGACAATATACAATGGTGTTGAAACATTCCTAATCACTTAAATGTAACTTAGT
>JAYVXJ010000571.1:0-5251 GCA_043785285.1 Chitinophagaceae bacterium | reverse complement strand
CAACAATAACTTCGATCTTCCGCTTATTGGTGGGATTCACGAGTTTAATATGTCCCTTATATTCATTCCATTTTTGCTCTAGTGGTCCTGAAGGCGTTTTTGAATCGAGCATATTTAGTTAGAGAGTTTTTATTTTAAAACGTACTAATTTGAAAATTCCTCAACTCACCCATGCCAGATAAACCGACACCGGCATCATGGCAAAGGCTACAGAAATGATCACTGAAAAGGCATATCCAACCATTTTGATGATATCAATATATTTCCCGTTGGGAACCCCCAGCGTTCTGAAAGCACTCTGGAATCCGTGCAACAAATGATATAACAGGGACGCGCAACCGAGAATATAGATCACATCCACTACCGGGTTTTGAAACACGCGCACAATTTCAGCGTACTGATTGGCCATCTCTTTTCCGTTGATGTCAACGGTGAGAAGATCGCCGAAGCGGGAGGGCACCCAGAAATGATACAGGTGGATCACCAGGAAGAATAGCAGCAGGGTGCCCAGCAGGCCCATACTGCGACTGTACCATGTACTTCCCCGGTTGCCCAGGTTAATGGCATAGTCGATTTTACGGCGACTCCGGTTCTGCACTTCCAGCACCAATCCCTGAACGATATGCAGGATCAGACCCGCAAACAATCCGACTTCGAGGATGCGGATCACAATGGTGGTTCCCATAAAATGCGAAGCCTTGTTAAACAACTCCCCGCCGTCATTGGCCCAGATGCAGGCATTAACGCCCACATGAACCACCAGGAAGGCGATGAGGGAGATTCCGGTTAGGGACATAATAAACTTCTTGCCGATGGACGAGGTAAAAAATTCAGACCATTTCATATTTGTCTTGAAAATTGTGAATCAGTAGAATAAGGCAAAAATAAGTCAGGAAATGGGAAATCCCTATCTTAGCCACTCAAAAATCTGTTTTTGATGAAGCGCGAAGAAGATTTTGAAGCCAATCTTTCGGGTGAAGAAGGAACAACGGAGGAAAGTAAAACGAATTGGTTCAAGCGGATCAAAAAAGGAATTCTGACCAGTACCGCCGAGAAAAAAGAAACCCCGGAGGGCCTCTGGACCAAATGCCCGAGCTGTAATTATATATGCACGATGACCGAATTGCGGGAAAATCTGTTTGTTTGTCCCAAATGCAACCACCACCACCGCATTGGAAGCGACGAATACTTCGAGATCCTTTTCAACGATAATAAATATGATGTGATGTTCGAGAACATCCGTTCAAAGGACTTTCTCCACTTCACAGACCTGAAGTCGTATGAAAAAAGACTGGAGGAAACCTGGGGCAAGACGGATATTACAGACTCCATACGGATTGCAGCCGGACAGGTAAAGGATCATCACATGGCTGTAGGTTGTATGGATTTTGAGTTCATCGGCGGATCCCTGGGAAGTGTAATGGGCGAGCGTATCGCGCGCGCCATTGATTATTGCCTGGAGCACCGCGCACCGCTCCTGATCATTTGCAAATCCGGAGGAGCCAGAATGATGGAAAGCGCTTTTTCTTTAATGCAACTGGCCAAGGTATCCGGCAAACTTTCCCAATTAACAGATGCCCGAATTCCTTATATTTCTTTACTTACAGATCCCTCATTTGGAGGGATTTCTGCTTCTTTCGGCATGCTGGGCGACCTCAATATTGCTGAACCGGGTGCATTGATTGGTTTTGCCGGTCCCCGCGTGATCAGGGAAACCATCAAAAAAGATTTGCCGGAAGGTTTCCAGCGCAGCGAATTTCTGTTGGAACACGGATTCCTGGATTTTATCGTGAACCGGAAGGAATTAAAACAAAAGATCGCCACTATCCTCACCCTGCTCAAGAACTGAGCATCTATCCTAACTTTGCCTACTTTTTATTCTCCCATGACTGAAATCAAGAACAGATCGGCTTATCATGAATACCAGATCGATGAAAAATACGATGCCGGTATGGTGCTGGTGGGCACAGAGGTAAAATCCATCCGGGAAGGCAAATTGAGCTTTGCCGACAGTTTCTGCCTGTTTTTCAAATCAGAACTCTGGATCAGAAATCTGCATATTGCAGAATACCGTTTTGGTACTACCAACAATCATATAGCAGTACATGATCGCAAGCTGTTGCTGAATCGCAGGGAGTTAAAGAAACTGGAAGCCAAATTGAAAGATAAGGGATATACCATTATTCCTTTACGCGTATACTTTACTGAAAAGGGCCTGGTAAAGATGCAGATTGGCCTGGGAAAAGGGAAAAAACTACACGATAAACGGGAATCAATCAAACAAAGGGATACGGACCGGGAGATAAAACGTTATATGAAATAGTTTAACCATAGGTCATTTTGTCCTTTTTACACGTTAATAGGCAAAATAAACGGAAGATGGTATAATGATTGCCAGATTAATGCGTTAGATCTGTTCGATTACCCATATGTAGAACCCATGAAAAACCTGATCGTTTTCTTAACAGTGCTTTTCGTTACGGCAAGTCAGGCGCAGACCGTTACCGGATATTGGTATGGACAGGCCAATGTGGAAGTGTCTGGTATCCAGAACAATTATCTGACCGAACTCATTATAGCTCAGAAAGGAAACAAAGTAAAAGGTTTTTTCGGCTATTATTTTAAAGATGTTTACCAGAGTTTTGTGGTGAAAGGAACCTACGACCCTGCCACCCGGAAAGTGGTGATCCGGGATATTCCGATTATTTTTTACAGAACAAATTCCACGATGAATAGTGTGGATTGCATCACCAGTTTTTATGGAACCTTACGTGTATCCAAGGTAAAAACAGAACTCACCGGCTATTTCTACCGCGATAAAAAATATACTTACACATGCCCGGATCTGCGGGTCAACTACACCCTGTATGCCGAAGCAAAAGTGGAAGACAGTATTTTTAAAGATATGGCGAGTACACGATCTTTCTGGAAACCCCAGCCACCGCCGGTGGAACTGGTTAAAGGAAAAGAAGCCGGAACCGAATGGGAAATGAGGGCTCTACCCGATTCAGAAGCCAATTCAAAAACAAATACAAGCGCTTCCGGTGCAATAGCAGGAAAAAAATCAGGTGTATCATCGTCTGATACAAAAGTAAAAGATACAAAGGAAGCATCATCAATGGCAGAAGCCAAAGGAGCAAAAAATGCATCAACATCTGCAACATCCGGAAACAAAGAAGCAGCGAAGACAAGCTCTACAACCGTTTCGGTAGAAAAACAATCCGAATCACTTCCTTCGATGGCGGAAGAAAATCCGGTCATTCCCCGCGATATCGTAAAGATCAACACAGAGTATAAAAAAAGAAAACAGATACCAGGTAAACTGATTGACGTGGCATCAGACAGTGTAAGACTGAGTTTTTATGACAATGCCGAAGTAGATGGTGATAGTATTTCCGTATTTCTCAATGGAGACCTCTTGATTGCACATCAGGAACTCAGCGAGCGGGCTTTTAATGTGTATGTGAAACTGGATAGCACCAAAGAGATCAATGAAGTAAGCATGTTTGCAGAGAACCTGGGTAAATATCCTCCCAACACAGCATTGATGGTGATCAGTGACGGTGAAAAAAGATACGAAACTTTTCTCTCCAGCGATTTCAGCGGAAACGCTACCATTCGGTTACGGCACAGGAAGAACGGCATTGCGGGAGCCGCTCAATGATTAGCCTTCTTAAAAGTTAAACCGGTATTGGAATAATTCATTTAATGAAAATATTTATCCACTCCTGCTGCAGGTTTCCATCCGGAATGTGGCTCATAATAATTCCATAATAACTCCGACACGTTGCGTGCTAATTTCCAGGATTCGTTGTCTGGCTCCCATCTTTGGTCCTTATTATTTTTTGTAGCAATATAAAAAACATAATCTCCGTGCGGTGCGTTTACCAGTACCGCTTCAGAACGCGAATCATCTACCATACCCTGCTTGGAAGCCGTCTGCACATAAGGTGGAATCTGCGAAAGCGCATATTCATCCCAGAAAACATGCGTAAGTATGCGATACATTCTCTCGCTCGCTTCCGCACTAACCGCTTTACCCTGCCGGATGAGCACAAGTAGATTGGACATTTCCTTTGGTGTTGTCTGACCCCAGCCATACAACTTGTTTTCCCCATCGCGACCAGGCGTTCGTGCATTGACGCGGGTAAATGGAAAACCATGATTTCCCAGCCAGGTATTGATGGAGATTCCTCCGCCAGCCAGCTTTTCGCACCAGACCGCTGCAGCATTGTCGCTGTGGGTGATCATCAGGGTGATGGCAGTTCTTAAATCGGTTTCCGTGCTGTCTTTGAAATATTGCATCAGACCAGAGCCGCCTCTCCGCATTGAATCCCGGTATACCATTGGCTGGTGATAAGTAAATGCCCCCTGCTGGATTTTATTGAAAATGCCGATTAAAATAGGAAGTTTAACTATGCTGGCCGTTGGGAAGATCGTATCTGCATTAACCGCTGCCTCCCTGCCTGTTTTAAGATTGCGTACGTAAACGCCTGCAGTTCCGTGAAATGAATCTACCAGTATCCTGAGTTGGCTCTCCAGTTTTTTATCCGCTTTAAATTGTGAAAAAGCAGAGCGAGAAAAAATTCCAATCATTAAAAAAATGAACGCCACGCTCCGGAAAAGAATTTTCATGTTGCCCTTTTTGGGGAAGTTATGCATTTATAAAAATATTTTCCTTTGGAATTGTTCCGATAGCAAAACAATTTTAATACGGGTCCATTCAAATCCAATTGACGAATTAAGGCATGTATTGAATGCAGGTAACCTTTCCATCCATGGCAGTGGCTATAACTTTATTTTTAGAAACGGGTGTACTATTGGTGATCAGTGCATTTAAAATTTTATGTTCTCATAAAATGGAGCCATCCCGGTTTACCGCTATTCCAAGTCCGGAATTGGAAGGCACATATATTACATCGCCAGATTGGTTGCACTTATCCATTCCCCAGGAAATAAAGGCATGCCCTTGTAAAATGGAGCTTACCTGTCCTCCTGTATTATCGGTTTGAATATTTCGTTTACCGGTATATGTAATTGGTTAAGAACATGCATCTTCCGATAAACTCATGACAATGCGCAAGCTTTGTTTAAGGTCAATGTAACCATCCGGCCGGCCGGCATACCATTTTAAATTGTAATTTGGCAACGATTACCTTTGTAAGACTCAAACAATAATAACGCCTGCATGAAAAAGACATTCCCCGCACTTGTATTCGTTTCTTTCTTATACCTGAATAGCGTTGCCCAA
>JAYVXJ010000570.1:0-1523 GCA_043785285.1 Chitinophagaceae bacterium | reverse complement strand
CTTCTTTAGTCATTTTGCTATACATGTTCCATGGCATAAAACTGTTGAATTCGCCTATTGCAACAGGTTGCGGTTTATAGCCTGAATCAGCATAGGACTTAAATCTGCTGATGAACATTTCTTCCGTCCAGCTTCCAATCCCGGTCTCCACGTCCGATGTCAGGTTGGAAGAGCGGACAATGGAGCCATCTCTCAAATTAAATTCTCTTCCGCCACTGAATGCGAGTTCAGGAATGATCTTGCCTTTTTCAACATTCGTATGACATTCGATGCATGAGCAGGCATTCGCCATGTAAGTTCCATAGGCCAACTGGTCAGACTTAGCAGGCATTCTCTGTGGGTTGGCCTTGCCGGGGATTGTATTGATAATAAAATTCATGGGGAAATCGGAAACAGATTCCGGGACCTGATTTTGAATGGGAGCAAGGGAACGGATATAAGCAATGATACTCTTAATATCTTCCGGGTCCATTTTTCCGTAATGACGGTAAGGCATCACCGGAAACATCGCTCTGCCTTCCTTAGTAACACCGGTTGTGATCAATCGGAAAAGCTCACCGTCAGTATAACGACTGATACCAGCCGGGGTAATATTCTTTGAATAATATACACCGGGAAACCCCACCTTCTGGTCAAATCGTTCACCACCCATTCCTAGTGTCCCGTCAGTTAAAGGCCCTGCAAATTTAGTCCAGTCTCGGGTGGAATGGCAATCCATACAGATCGTAACGCTATTTGCCAGGTACCTTCCCCGCTCAATCCGTTCTGGTGAATATTCGATTTTGAGGACCGGAGCCGCCCCCACATTAGGAAGAGCTGTCTTTACATAAATCAGCAATCCGGAAATGACCAGGACTAAAATCAACAAAGCATAGCCAAGGATCTTGAAAATTTTTTTCATGTAATAAATTTTGGTTGTTGTAGGTTAGTGGGTACAGATCATTGACTACTACGGTCAAACGCGGTGTTTTTCTCAAGGGGGAAATACGTTTAATCATTACCTACTTGCAGGATCCATGTTTAAAAAGGTAAATCAAGGTAAGACTATATTCAAAAATAGTTGCTTTCAAAGCAATATTCTTTTTATAAGCTAATGAAAATTCGAAAAATATTTCTATGGAGTATCATTATAGAAAAAATAATAGTCTTTGTAACTGATTAGTTATCAACTCATATTTAATAAAAGTGAATTGAAACAAAACTTAAAGAGTGCAAATAACAATAAACATAATATGCGTAAATACCCGCAGTAGCTTCAGGACAGTCATTCTAATGGCTCGTAATTTATTTGAAGTAGGACAGCGGAATCTGTTTCCACAGGTCATGTGAGAGTCGTCCGTTTAACAGTTCATATACCAAATAAATGGGCCAAAAGATCCAGTGCACAATCAGTAAAAGAATCGAATGATTGTAATACCAACTTATCATTATGGAATAGATGCCCAGGATAAAATAAAGTATGCTGGAATTTTTATTGTTCATGTAATCTTAATTTACTTGTTGATCACCAGTGTCAAAAGGCA
>JAYVXJ010000569.1:0-5257 GCA_043785285.1 Chitinophagaceae bacterium | reverse complement strand
TTTTGGGCGTCGAAGTATTTATATATTCCCGGATCCTGCGGGATGGTTTTTGAAATCTCCTGAAATGCTTCCTGGTCCATTCGGTTATTCGCTGCTATCCCACACTACTTTTGTCTGGCTCGTGCCAGGCTTGCCGTGTATGGATTGATAAATATGAAGAATACTGAAACTCTTTCTGGAACTCCAGTACATCTTGTTGAGTACCAGACTATCCGCGTTACCGGAACTGGATTCCAGATAAATCGACTTTACGTTGTCCGTTCCGGGGTTCGGGATCGCCAGCACATCTACTCTTCTTAACCCATAACTGGTATCATTTGTTGAATAGGTAAACGTGAGCAGATTGGTGGATTGGTCCAGAAAGGAGGTCTCGTCAAATCTTTTTTCAAACCGGACGCTATCCAGATCATCCAGCAAAAATGCGGCGGCCAGCTGGTTGAATTTTTGGGTATTGATAATAGTAGAATCCGTTTTTCCATTCCGGGTATGATATTCCATCAATTTAAACGGGATAGAGTCCACATAGGCGATTTCACTTTTAAGAAAGTTAAGTACCGGGAAATAATTCTTCTTAACAGGTGTGTCCGCAGTTTTGGGATGGTCTGCAGCAGATGGGGTCGAAGAATTATGGCATGCAAGGAAAAAGAGTGCCGGCAGAACGATCAGCAGGATGAGGGATTGCTTCATCCGATAAAATTAATACATGGAAACAATACTACCTGATCGTTTTGCTGAATCCCAGGCGAATACCATAATTCATCAGATTCTCCCGTAGAGGATAACTGTCTTTATAAGTGGAGAGAATCTGGTAGCGCACCATTGGCCCAAGTTCCCAGCGAACCTTACCCACGCGGTATGAAATAAATGCTTCTGCACCGGCGTGGAAATTCCATTTCCTGAAAATGGCAGGCTCCTTGGAGTAATTATTATAATCGCTGGAAAGCACATACGAATCCCGGTTCAACAGGTAACTGGGTTGAATCGATGCACCCACATGAAATTGCAATCTGCCTTTGCCGGCTACTTTCCATTCAATACCCACGGGTATGGATAGTTGATAATAGGTATTCTGGTAGTGTTGCGGATTTTTCGGATTTACCGTTCTTGCCAGGGAATAATTGGCCAGTGAATCGGCGATATATCCGAAATAAGAACTCAATACGGCGGCGGACTGTGGCTGATTAGAATTGTACGCTTTAATATAATACCGGCTGAAACTGAATTGGAGTCCTGCTTTCAGCGAAAAGTTGTTAGCCAGTTTGTATAGAATATTCCCGCCCAGGTCGTATCCCATGGTTGCAGTGTTATCCACGAATCCATTCACATTGGCAAAACGGACTACCGTAATGGGTGCACTCTGAATGGTCGGATTTATATTCTGATAATTTATTCCGTTGAGATGATGTGTATTTAACGTTGGGGAAACGTAAATTTCCCAACTGAAACGGTCATTCCGGATATGACTGATTTGTGGTACTGATTTTTCTGAAGCCGGTACCACCGCATTAGAAATATCAGCCAGCGCCGGGAGGTGGTTTTGCTGTGCCGGTTCATTTTCTTTCAGCTTCAGTGATGGCGTATTGCCTGATGTCATAGCAGGAAGCACAATGTTTGCAGCACGATCCGCATTCGGAATGGCTCCTATTTCAGTATTTACCTGAACCGCAGATTGAAATTCATTTGCTGATAAAAGACCGGAAGGGTTTTTTGCAGAAGGTTGCCCATTACCTGCATCCGGGCTTGCGGTGAAAGCAGTTGGATTAAAAGCGTGCAGGTCAACGGTGGAGGCAGTCTCCGGTTGCGGAGTTGTATTCGATACCCCCTGTTTGTGTTGTGTGTTTTTAGCAGGCGCAATCAACTGAGTGCCTGCGAGAATAAGAATACCACCGATCAGGAAACTCATTCCTGCAACAAATCTATTTCGTCTGGTATGCAGAGAACGGTGCACCTCGTTCCAGACCTTATCGGAAGGGTACATTTTTAACTGGTCGGATTTCTCCTTCAGTTGCTTTTCGAATTCATCATCAAAAAAAGTTCTCTCCTTCATTTTCGCACGTTTTGGTAGGGCTTCTCATAAGCTTCATCGAATGGCAGTAAGCCGGTCTGTTTTTTCCCTGGGCTCCGGAATAAGGTTTCTCCTGAGGAGAATGTCTTCCAGCATTTGTCTTGCCCGGGTATATTGTGAACGACTGGTACTTTCTTCAATATCCAGCATTCCGGAAATTTCTTTATGGGAATAACCTTCAATGGCATACAGGTTAAGCACGGTACGGTAGCCAATGGGCAGGAGGCGGATACAGTCCACGATCTGCTTTGCCTGAACGATGGAAGGGATACTTTCTTCCCGAACCTGTGCCGAACTTGCCTGAATGAGATCCACACTTTCATTGAAGCGCTTATTTTTTTTCAGGTGATTGATACAGGTATGCACCATGATCCGGCGGATCCATCCTTCAAAGGCACCTTTGCTCAGGAAGGTATGAATCTGGAGGAAGACTTTGATAAATCCATCCTGAAGCATATCCTCGGCATCCTCACGGGTATGTGCAAACCTGAAACATACTGCCAGCATCTTCGGACTATACCTTTGGTAAAGCTCGCGTTGTGCAGCAGCATGATTTTTCAAACAGCCTTGTAAAATGGCTTCTTCGGTCATAAAAACCTCGTTGCCCTGTAAATTAGACAAATTTTTGCTGTTAAAGCTGCATTGCTGTAAAGTTTCCGGGATGTTTTTAACTGTATAAAAGGGAGCCACTCATCTCTTTTGGAACTTCATAACCCATGAGGTTTAAGAGCGTGGGCGCAACGTCAGCCAGCTTTCCGGGGTGCAGTTTTTCACGCCATTGATTATCAACGATGAAATAGGGGACCAGATTCAGGCTATGCGCCGTATTGGGAGATCCGTCGGGGTTAATCATATAATCCGCGTTGCCATGATCGGCGGTGATAAAAACAAGATAGTCGCTTGCCAACGCGGCGGTAACTACCCTTTCCACGGAACGATCCACCGTTTCAACTGCTTTGACTACCGCCGGAAATATCCCGGTGTGCCCGACCATGTCGGCGTTGGCGAAATTGAGACAAATGAAGTTAGCGGTTTTATTTTGAATTTCCGGAATGATGGCGTTGCAGATGCCATCGGCACTCATCTCCGGCTGGAGATCGTAGGTGGCCACTTTAGGAGAAGGGATCATGATCCGCTTCTCCCCTTCAAACGGATTTTCCCTGCCACCACTGAAAAAGAAAGTGACGTGCGGATATTTTTCTGTTTCCGCAATGCGGATCTGGGTAAGTTTGTTTTTTGCCATCACTTCTCCCAAAGTCATTTTCAAATCATCATTTTCAAACATCACGTGTACGGTTTTGAAATGATGATCATACTCCGTCATGGTCGTATAGTCGAGGGAAAGTTTTTTCATTCCCTGTTCCGGATAATCGGCCTGAGTAAGCACTTCGGTGATTTCGCGGCAGCGGTCGGTTCTGAAATTAAAACAGATCGCTACGTCTCCATCCTGTAGTATAGCCAGGGGCTTTCCGCTGGAATCCGTTACTACACTGGGTTTTATGAATTCATCGGTAATAGCAGCCGCATAACTTTTCTCAATGATCTCCAGCGCACTGCTTCCTGCTCCACCCTTTCCGTTTACCAGTGCATCGTAAGCGAGTTTCACACGCTCCCAGCGTTTGTCGCGGTCCATAGCATAGTACCTGCCGGATACGGTAGCGATTTTTCCGGTGGCGGTTGTATCCAGGTGCGACTGAAGGTCACGGATAAAACCATATCCGCTTTTCGGATCCGTATCCCGGCCATCGGTAAAAGCATGGATAAACACGTTTTGTACTCCTTCTGTTTTGCAGCAGTCGATAATGGCTTTCAGGTGATTAATGTGCGAATGCACACCGCCATCGCTGACCAGACCGAGGAGATGTAATTTCTTTTTATTGTTTTTTGCGAACCGGAGCGCTTCCAGCAACACGGGGTTTTTGGCAAAGGAGCCATCCCTGACGGCTGTGTTGATGCGCTGCAATTCCTGGTAAACAATGCGGCCGGCACCAATATTCAGATGTCCGACTTCTGAATTTCCCATTTGTCCTTCGGGCAAACCAACGGCTTCGCCACAGGTGACCAGTGTACTATTGGGATAATTTGCATAAAGCGAGTTCACAAAGGGGGTTTTAGCATGTTGGATAGCATCAGCTCCTTCCACTTTCCCCAGTCCCCAGCCGTCCATGATGATCAGGATTGCATTTTTCTTTACCATTTTGCTTGCTATATGATTGTATAAAGGCCTCAAAGTTAGTGCTATTGCCCTGTTTAATCGTATTTCCCCCCGGGGAGTTACTTTGGCATATTTTTAGCTTTGAGGAGGTTGAAAACTATATTCCCATGAAACGCCTTATGGGATGGGCCCTGGTTGGAGTAACGCTCATCCTCTTTTCTTTCCGGACTTTTCACCATACTGACATCTATAATCTGGATGCGGTAGCCACAGCCATTCGTTCGGGGAATGTGAATCAATTATCTCCCTACCTGGATATGCGGGTAGATATCAGCCTGCCGGATAAAAGTGATTCCTATAGCAAGTCACAGGCGGAAATGGTGATCCGGGATTTCTTCAATACCCATATTGTACAAAATTTCAAGATCATTCAACAGGGGGTGAGTGGCGATTTCATCTTTTGTACCGGACTGCTGCAAACACTTTCCGGGAATTACCGCACTACTTTATTTTTCAAACAAAAAGGAGAAAAACAATATCTTCAGGAAATCCGGTTTCAATCTGTTGAGTAAGTTCCAACGAATTTTTATAAGGCCGTTGCTCACCTGTTCATTTCACCATTCTTGATTAAATGTCATATAGCAGGCTGTTTGATCAACTGTTTAGTTAGATCAGTCATCTGATCTCCATGCATTCATTTTCTCCGGGTTTTACAAACGGTTAATCCGGTAACGAACATGCCGGAAGTGAATTAGATTTGCCTTTCTAAATGAAAAGCATTGAATATCCTTGTGGCTCACTTTGATGAGCGATTACATGAATTGATCAAGGCCGCATTAGTTGAAGACAGCGGAGACGGCGATCATTCCGCCCTGAGTTCTATTCCGGCAGATGCCAAAGGAAAAGCCGTCCTGAAGATCAAGCAGGACGGAATTCTGGCTGGTGTGGAAGTAGCACAAAAAATAGTTAATTACAGAGAACCTTCTTCTGTATTTCATCTCTATAAAAAAGATGGGGAATCCATGAAACCCGGCGAG
>JAYVXJ010000568.1:0-5257 GCA_043785285.1 Chitinophagaceae bacterium | reverse complement strand
GTATTTTACTTCAACATCCAGCGGGAGGGAACTGTTGTTTCCACTTAAAAAAATATCCACTTCGCCGTATTGTTTCAGGTAAGGGAGTATTTCCACTGCGCGACTGATATGTCCGTTCCCGGTGGCTTGTACAGCATAAAATATTTTCATAACATCGAATTAATAGTTTACTGTGTTTAAATGAACCGTAATGCTTCCGGTAATCACATGGAGAGATGGCTTTGTTTCCGGAAGGCTGGAGAAAGGAAAATCTTTAGCATTATACCGGAAGATGTTCCATTCATTGTAGGCATATTCGAGGGATGTCATATGTTCCACCCAGTCTCCTGAATTCAGATACAGCACTTTCCCTTCCGGAGTTTCAATGACTTTTTTTGAAGGTTGATGAATATGCCCGCAGATAACGTTGTCGTATTTCTTTTTGATAGCCAGGTCTGCAGCAATCTGTTCCAGGTCATTGATTTTGGCTACAGCTTTATTAACACCGTCCATGATCTTTTTAGAAATGGAAACCCGCTCCCGTCCCAAAACACTCAGTATACCATTCACCAAACGGTTGAATAGGATTAACAGGCCGTATCCGCTGCTGCCGAGTTTGGCGATCAGCCGGGCTCTCCCTTTAGTGGTATTGTCAAATACATCGCCGTGGAAGATCCAGGTCATCCGGTGGTCAATCTCCAATACCAGTTTGTCCGTAAGCGTAAAGTTTCCCATATGCTGGTCCGTATACCGCCGGAGCATTTCATCATGATTACCTGTGATGTAGAAAACGCGCGTTCCACCGGAAATGAATTGCATGAATTCTTTTATGACCTGCAGGTGGGTTGAGGGGAAGTAGCTTTTACTGAATTGCCAGCCATCTATAATGTCCCCGTTCAGTATGAGTATGCTGGGTTGAATACTGCGCAGGTAGTTGAGGAGTTCTTTGGCCCTGCATCCGTAAGTACCCAGGTGGACATCGGATAAAACCACTACATCAGGAAATCGTTTTTGCATTCCGGAGGTTTTTCGAAGTTCCGACCCTTATATTACCTCCCGATTATGCCGCTGTTAATAAATCATCATCTCCTTAAAAATGGGAAAAGGCATAAGGCACATTTACCTGGCACCCGCCTTCGTTTCGTTACTGCGGCAGGCATTTACACGTTATCTGAATTTCTCATCAACTGCTTTGAGAGACTGAATTTTAAAGAAATAATCTTTCCTTAAGTTTTATTTAACGTTCTCTTTATACTACAATTTGATTTTCGCTACCGGAAACAAATCACCATCTAAAAAATGTTTATGAAACACCAGCTTCTCCGGTTAACAGGAATGCTCATTCCAGTTCTATTATTACCATTTGTAATGTTGGCTCAAAAGGCAATTACCGGTCGTGTGGTTAACCGTACTGATCAGACGCCGATTGCCGGCGCTACTGTCATTATCAAGGGATCCAGAACTGGTACTGCTACCAGTGTGGATGGGAACTTTTCCATCAATGCTAAGCCGGGGGATGAAATAGTAATCACGGGGGTGGGTATTATTCAGCAGGAAGTTGCCGTAAGTGACGATAAAAATATTCTGATTAGCGTAGTGGCTGAAGCTAGAGACCTGAACGAAGTAATTGTTACGGCCCTGGGTATTAAAAAGGAAGCCAAACGGATCGGTTATTCTGTTCAGGAAGTGAAAGGTGCGGAATTATTAAAAGCCCGTGAACCCAATCCTATTAACGGCCTGGTAGGTAAGGTAGCGGGTTTGAATATTGGCATTAACCAGGAGTTGCTTTCATCGCCTGTCGTGTTGTTGCGGGGGGTTCCTCTTAATTTTTATGTCGTGGATGGCATACCCATCAACTCAGATACCTGGAATATCAGTCCCGATGATATCGAAACCTATACCGTTTTAAAAGGCCCGACTGCGGCCGCTCTATATGGCAGCCGGGGCATTAAGGGTGCCATTTTAATCACTACCAAAAGAGGCGCAAAAAATAAAAAAGGCTTTACTGTTGAATTTAACAGCAGCAACCAGATAGACAAAGGATTTATTGCTAATCCAAAAGTACAGAACGAGTACGGTGGCGGCGAAAAGCAGCAATACGCTTTTGGTGATTATAATAGTAATGGTAATTCAGTGGATGGTACCAATGATGAGGATTATGATGTGTGGGGACCGCGTTTGGACATTGGGTTAATGTTGCCTCAGTTTGATGGCAAATATGATCCTACCCAATATTTCAATTATACCTCCGGAGATGGTGCCGTTCACCAGAGCCATATTCAGCCAACCCCATGGGTTTCCCGGGGAAAGAATAACCTGAATAATTTTTTAAAACCGGGTTTTTTAACAAAGAACAACATCAGTTTTTCTGCCGTAACAGACCGTTCCAATTTACGCATGTCAGTATCCCAGTCTTACCAGAATGGTATTACACCCAACACCGGGCTTAATACGGTAAATCTTAACCTCCTGGAAAGTTATGATGTTAGTAGCAAATTTAAAATTGAGGCTAATATCAATTATAACCGCCAGTTTACCCCTAATATACCGGATGTAAACTATGGCCCCAACAGCCTCATTTATGATATTGATATCTGGACCGGTGCCGACTGGGATGTACAAGACCCCAAAATAAAAAATATCTGGCAACCGGGTAAGGAAGGTATTCAGTCCATGTTTGTTGAGTACAAGCGCTACCAGAATCCTTACTTTATGAGTTACAAATGGTTAAGGGCACATTATAAAAATGACTTGTATGGCTGGGTGGCCTTTACCTACAGGTTTAATAATAGCCTTAACCTATTATTGCGATCCAATGTAACCACCTATAATGTATTGAGAACGGAAAAACAACCTTGGTCTGCACATCCTTATGGTGATGAACACAACCACGGCAATTATCGCGAAGACCGGCGTGACCTTTGGGAAAATAATACCGATTTACTGTTAAGCTATAATAAAGAGAATTTGGGCAATTCCGGATTCTCCATCAGCGTCAATGCGGGTGGTACAGCGCGTAATATGAAGTATGCGTCCAGCTATAACAGCACCAATGAGTTGATCGTGCCAGAGGTATATGCTTTTGCCAACTCCTACAAACCGGTACGGTCATTTAGCTATGGAGCAGACCTCTTAATGCTGAGTGCGTATTATTCGGCAGATATTACTTATAAAAATTATTTCACGATTTCCACCACCGGCCGTGTTGATAAAACTTCAGCATTACCTGTAGGCAGAAACGCCTTTTTCTATCCTTCTGTATCATTAAGCTCACCCATATCTGACTATGTAAAACTGCCTGAAATGATCAGCTTCCTTAAAGTAAGGGGTAGTTTTGCTAATGTAAAAGATGGCGGTACAGATAACTATATCGGAACTTCCTTCCAGGTTCTCGGAGCCAACAGCCCGGTTGGGTATGGTAATAGTTATTATACACCTTTTGATGGACCTTCGTATGGCCTGGCCAATCCCTTTTATTCAACCGGCTATACCTACAATAACCAAACCGGTGCTTTTGCACCCAGTTATGTAGTAGATAAAAAAATTAAACCTTCTTCCCGGACTAATTTTGAATTTGGTGCAGATATTCGTTTCCTGAAAAACCGTTTGAGTTTAAGTGCTACTTATTTTCAGTATAAAGATGGACCAGCAATATCAAATCAATTCATTTCAGAAACCAGTGGTCTAAGTTATTATACCACCAATGGTGGAACTTCAAAAAGAACAGGAGCCGAGCTGTCTTTAACTGGCACACCCATTCAGAAAGGGGACTTTAGCTGGAACGTTTTGGTTAACTGGTCAACCTATAAAGAAGTGTATACAGCATTTGCGGGGGGAGTCAAAGAAGTATCCAATGGTACAGGTTATCCTTACAAAATCGGAGATCGTGTTGATCAACTGTATACATACGTGGAAGCAAAATCTCCGGACGGCAAAGTGATTGTTGACGAATCAGGGTTCCCTCTATATCTGCAAAAGGATCAGAAATTCGGGCATAGCGATCCGGATTGGGCCTGGGGTATCAATAATAGGTTTTCCTATAAATCTTTTAGTTTTTCCTTCCAGTTTGATGGAATGGTTGGCGGCACCATCGGTGATTACGTAAAACGCAAGCTTACCGAAGGTGGCCGTGGTCTGAATACAGTTACAGGCGTGATCGGCCAGGCACGTTTATATGAATCCCAGCATTGGGGTGATCCGGGCTATAACGGTGCCTATAAGAATGGGAAACCAATCATAAGTAGTGATCAGGTGCAGGTAGTTGGCGGTTCCGGCAATATTGCCTACGACCCGGCAACGGGTGTAATCACAAATGGTAAGGATCTCAGCTTTACCCCGAATGCAACGGCTACCCATTGGATGCAGGATTATGTGAGCAGTTTCAATAATGATCCTGAACATACCAGTACCAGTAAAACTTATGCCAAACTGCGTGAAGTAGTATTTTCATATTCTTTACCCACCAGGTTTTTTGCAAAGTCTTTTATCAGTAAGATTGAGCTTTCTTTAGTTGGCAGAAACCTCCTGTATTTCTTTCATAAAGATTTTATGGATTTGGATGTTGACCAGTTTCCGGGAAGAGATCAGTTCAATACTGTAAGAAGGGAAAACCAACTGCAGACGCCAACAACAAAAAGTTATGGGTTTAATTTAAATATTGTATTCTAAAAATTAAATTTTTTAATATAATACCAAATAGTAAAAATATTTATATGAAATTTATTAAATCCCCGATAATACTAGCTCTTACAGTTGCCGTATTGTCTTCCGGCTGTTCGAAAAAGTTTGAGGACTATGCGCAAAACACCAATCAGCCGGCACCTGGTAAAGTGCCGCCAGGGATCGTACTCAGATCCATATTGAACAACCTTATAGTAAAGCCTGGTGGTGATGCAGACAAGCAGTGCCAAAACATTTGCTCCAACTATGTTTATTATGGCAATAACCAGTACTGGACAGGGAGTGCGACTCTGGATTATGGCGATCTGAATAATACGTTTGCTATGGAAGCAGAAGCCAGGAGGCTGGCAGGTTCCGATAACAACCCCTATCATGCATTAGGTCTGTTCTTCCGTGCTTTTTACTTTGTAGATATGAGTGAAAAGGTGGGTGACCTGCCCATGACAGATGCTTTAAAGGGATTGACAAATACAACGCCCAAATACGATACACAAAAGGATATTTTCAAACAGGCTTTGCTTTGGTTGGATTCTGCAAATACTTTACTGACAGGCCTGATTCAAAATGGGTTTCTTGAATTTTCGGGTGATTTTTACTA
>JAYVXJ010000567.1:0-1524 GCA_043785285.1 Chitinophagaceae bacterium | reverse complement strand
TCTTCGGAAAGCCGCCCGGATTTCCGGAGTTACCCGAAGAGAAAAAATCTCCTCAACGCGTTTGTCCAGAACTTCCCCCGCTTTATATCCATACACTTTCTCGGAAACTTTGTTCCAGCTTTTTATTTTAAAGTCATTCGTCATCGTAATAATGGCATCGCTTATACCTTCCATCAACCGGGCCATATGGGCAATTTTATCCTGCGCTTGTTTTTGTTCAGTGATATCCCGGGTAATAGTGGAAAAACCCAGCAATTGATTTTCAATATTATAAATAGAGGTGAAAATGATATTGGCCATGAACCGGGAACCATCCATACGAACCCTCCATGCGGTGCATTCGTAATGCCCCAGCTCTACTACTGTTTTTAAATTTTGAGCTGGAATTCCCTTTTGCTGATCCTCCTTTAAATAAAAAACTTCGCTACTCTTACCCAATATTTCTTCTGAATGATATCCTGAAATCTGTTGTGCGCCCTGATTCCAGCTAACAACGAATCCTTCCGGATTGAAAATAACAATACCATAATCCTTAATTCCATCTACCAGTAAGCTAAACGGGGTTTCATTCAGTGCGGGCTCCCTGAATTTTCCTTTTCCCCGAAAATATTTTCCGTAAATAATCCGGCCGGCCAGAAAGCCAATAGAAAAGCCAACAGCTATTAAGAATAAATAAAATGCTATGGAGGGGCTGTGCCACATGCGATTCTGCTTTAATAAAGCATGGTAAAAATAAAATCAATGGTATTTGATCAAAAGATCTATACAATTTAACCAATTTTTATTCGCGCAGCAAACCTTTCCATTGAAGGGAATGACCAAAGGACGGGGGGTATAAGTGGAACCTCTTAGTAAACAAAAATACCGGGTGGGAATTGCGGTATAAAAAAAATAATACTATAAACTATACCTCACATATCCGTTCTTCGAATTCATGAGGTTCACCAGGGAGATGGAATTTTTTACGTGGAGTTTTCTCAAAATGTTATGCCGGTGTACTTCAACGGTTTTTATGGAGATATTGAGTTTGTCTGCGATCTCTTTTGAACGGAGTCCCTGCCGGATACACTGGGAGATTTGTATCTCTTTGTTGGTAAGGGATTCCACATAAGCAGGTTCCGTATCGGATTGAACGCCCACTTCAAAACCCTGGCTCCGGATCTCTTCACAAACAAATAGACGACCTGCATGTACAGCTAAAATGGCTTCGTACATTTCTTCACGGCCCGAGTTTTTAGTTACATAGCCCTTTGCACCTGCAGCGAACATTTTTTTTACAAACAGCATTTCAGAATAAAATGACAACCCGATGACTTTGGACTCCGGCGAAACAACTGCAAACTTTGCTGTTGCTTCAAAGCCGTTCAATGGCATCATATTAATATCCATCAGGATCACATCTGGTTTTTCCTCCCCTGCCAATACCACGGCCTCTGCCGAATCGCTGCAAGCCGCCACTACGGCAAACCGGTGGTCATTATTCAGAATAAAAGTCCAGGTTTCACGGATCAGTTTGTGATCTTC
>JAYVXJ010000566.1:0-5263 GCA_043785285.1 Chitinophagaceae bacterium | reverse complement strand
ATTCATCTAAAAATATAAAAAAATACTGATATTTATTTAAATAAATATCAACAACTACTGCACTCTTTAAGTTCAAATCAGGTATCCATAAAGGGTATCATTCTTATTGATTTCAGAGAAATCTATAAGATGCGACTTCAGATTCCTGAGTAATACATCGTAGTCGGTCCTGTTCAGAAGCTCGATGCCCACCAAGGCAGGGCCTGATTCTTTGTTGGTCTTTTGCATGTATTCGAACCGGGTAATATCGTCATTTGGTCCTAATACATTGTTTACGAATTCTTTAAGTGCGCCGGGTCTTTGGGCAAACTGAATCAGAAAATAGTGTTTAAGTCCTTCAAATTGCAAAGACCTTTCTTTGATCTCCGGCATCCGGTCAATGTCGTTATTGCTTCCGCTTACGATGCAAACCACATTTTTCCCTTTTATTAAATCCGCGTATTGCTCCAGTCCGGCAATGGACAGGGCACCTGCGGGTTCCACCACAATAGCATCTTTATTATATAATCTCAGAATGGAGGAACAGATCCGGCCTTCCGGAACCAGGATAAGATCATCCAGAACTTCTTTACAAATTGAAAAAGTAAGGTCCCCGGTTCTTTTCACCGATGCTCCATCAACAAAACGGTCAATTTTATCCAGGGTAACCGGATGGCCTGCTTTGAACGCTTCGAACATAGAAGGAGCGCCTTCTGGTTCGAGGCCGATAATCTTTGTTTTGGGAGAATAGGTTTTAAAGTATGAACCGGTGCCGGAAGCCAGGCCACCGCCGCCTACAGGAACGAAGAGGTAATCGATCTCAGACAGGTCCTCGAGAATTTCCAGGGCGACTGTCGCCTGTCCTTCAATGATCCGAAGATCTTCAAAGGGCGGGATGAAGGTCATTTTATGGTCTGTAGTAAATTTCTTTGCTGCAACGGCACAGTCATCAAACGTATCTCCTATCAGTTTAATTTCAACAAAGTTTTCTCCAAACATTTTTGTCTGATCCACTTTTTGCTTAGACGTTATGATGGGCATAAATACCACGCCTTTCAGATTGAGTTTTTTACAGGAGTAAGCAAATCCCTGCGCGTGATTTCCTGCACTGGCACATACCACTCCGTTCCGTAGTTTTTCTTCGGGGAGACTGCTCATCATATTGTATGCTCCGCGTATTTTATATGACCGAACCACCTGCAGGTCTTCCCGCTTCAGGTAAACATTGCATTGATACTGGCGGGAAAGATTCTGATTCAGCATTAATGGTGTTCTAAGCACCACTTTCTTAAGCCTTTCCTCCGCCTTTGCTACATCCAGCTTTGGAAGGGCCAGGGTTTTTGTTTCCATGATTATACTTTTTCCGTCTCCTTCTTGTCTGATTTTGCTGCTGGTGCCGGTTGATTTTCGGGGCGCAGACTTCTTACTGTTTTACCTGCACGCCACATTTCACTATCCCGCAGTTCCTTAAGTTCAACTTCCAGTTTTTCGCGATAGTCGGTTTTGCTGTTGCTGTCTATGGAGCGCTGGGATTCTTTACCGCTGGCCACACTTTCATATAATTCTTTGAATACAGGCGCTGTTGCATCCCGGAATTTTTTCCACCAGTCAAGGGCGCCGCGCTGGGCAGTCGTTGAACAATTGGCGTACATCCAGTCCATACCGTTTTCAGCAACCAGCGGCATCAGGCTCTGGGTGAGCTCTTCCACTGTTTCGTTGAACGCTTCGGAAGGGGTATGACCTTTATCGCGAAGCACCTGGTATTGGGCTGCAAAGATTCCCTGTATGGCCCCCATGAGGGTGCCGCGCTCACCGGTCAGATCACTGTATACTTCTTTTTTAAAATTCGTTTCAAATAAATATCCGCTACCTACGGCGATGCCCAGCGCGATCACCCGGTCCTTGGCTTTTCCGGTAGCATCCTGGAAGATGGCATAGCTACTATTCAGTCCCCGTCCCTGAAGGAACATTCTTCTTAATGAAGTTCCTGAACCTTTGGGTGCAACTAAGAAAACATCCACATCAGCAGGAGGTATGATGCCGGTCTGGTCTTTGAACGTAATCCCGAATCCATGGGAGAAGTATAAGGCTTTGCCCTTGGTCAGGTGTTTTTTTACTGTTGGCCATAGTTCAATTTGTGCAGCATCACTCAGGAGATAGCAGATAATAGTGCCTTTCTGCAGTGCTTCCTCAATTTCAAAAAGTGTTTTGCCGGGAACAAATCCATCGCGTACGGCTTTATCCCAGGTTTTTGAATTCTTACGCTGACCTACAATTACATTGATGCCATTGTCTTTCTGGTTCAGGGCCTGACCGGGTCCCTGAACGCCGTATCCGATCACCGCGACTACTTCATCCTTTAATACCTGCTGGGCTTTCGAAAGCGGAAATTCTTCCCGGGTTACCACCGTTTCATCTACTCCACCGAAATTTAATGTTGCCATACTGTTTGAGTTATTGATTTAATAAAATAATTGAATGTTACATACTGAACACTTCATCCTTTTTATCCAGATACTCATTCTCCATGAGATTTTCTCCGGGTTCGGTATGTTCAAACTCTTTTAATTTTTCATGGAAACCATGACTGGCATTAATGATGGCCACACGGCCGCTGCGCACAAATTCAATCAGTCCATAAGGCTCGAGTACGGCAAGCAGCCGGTCTGTTTCTTCCCGGTGACCGGTGGCTTCAAAAACCGTATAATCCTTCCGGATCACAACGGCCCTTGCGCCGTACTGTCGGAGCAGTCTTTCCACTTTCACTTTCTCCACGATCTCCTCCGTTGGTACTTTATACAGCGCCATCTCCTGCCATACGATCTCGTCGTTCTGATTATAGTAGGCTTTTAAAACTTCCACCTGTTTTTCAATCTGGCGGCAGAGTTTTTTTACCACTTCTTCCGTTTCATTGATCACAATGGTAAAGCGATGAATGCCTTCAATTTCTGAAGGGGAGGTATTCATGCTTTCAATATTGATCTTTCTCCGGGAGAAGATGATGGCGATCCGGTTGATTAAACCGATCTGGTTCTCCGTATACACCGTGATAGTATATTCTTGCTTCATGGTAATGCTCCTTTATCCGTTCAAAACGGATTTTTGAATGATTGTTTAATAGCTGGAATGTGTAATTTTTTTATATCGGTTCAATGCGTACTAACTTTTACTGCAATGATGATTCCTGTTGATCAATTCAGCTTTGTTAACGTTATATTTTTTCTGTTTATATGTTATTTCAATCTTATTTCTGAAACGCTGCAACCCTGCGGTACCATCGGGAATACATTGTTCTCTTTTCCCACCATCACTTCCAGCAGATAAGCTCCCTTGTTCTGCAACATATCGGCAAGCGCCTGTTTCAGATCGGCCCGGGTTGAAGTACATTGTCCGGCAATGCCATACGCTTTAGCCACCATAACAAAATCCGGACTCTGGATATCCACGAAAGAATATCTTTTGTCGTTGAATAATTGCTGCCATTGACGCACCATGCCAAGGAAATGATTATTCAGGATGATGATTTTTACATCCAGACCGGTTTGCATGATGGTTCCGAGTTCCTGAAGGGTCATCTGAAATCCGCCATCCCCGATTACGGCAACGACTGTTCTTTCCGGAGCACCGAATTTAGCTCCGATGGATGCAGGTAAGGCAAAGCCCATGGTGCCAAGTCCGCCGGATGTGATATTGCTCTTCGACTGATTGAATTTTGCATAGCGGCAGGCCACCATCTGGTGCTGACCCACATCGGTAACGATGATGGCATTTCCTCCGGTGAGTTCATTCAACGCATCGATCACTTCTCCCATGGATAATATTTCGGAAGAAGGATGGAGCTCGGGATAAATACATATTTCATCTTCCTGCTTTTGCAGATCCTTGAATTTTTGCAGCCACTCCGTATGTTTTTTCTGTTCGATGAGTTGGGTGAGGAGCGGCAGTGTTTCTTTGCAATCGCCCCAAACCGAAACGGTTGACTTTACATTCTTATCTATTTCTGCAGGGTCAATATCCAGGTGAATGATCTTTGCCTGTGTGGCGTATTTGTCTAATCTGCCGGTAACGCGATCGTCGAATCGCATGCCTACTGCAATCAATACATCACATTCATTGGTCATCATGTTGGGTCCGTAGTTCCCATGCATGCCGAGCATACCTACAGCCAGTGGATGATCTGTTGGAATGGCACTCATGCCCAGTATGGTCCAGGCTGCCGGGATTCCGGATTTTTCCAGGAACTGGGTAAACTCTTTTTCAGCGCGACCAAGAATTACGCCTTGTCCGAAAATTACAAAAGGCTTTTGTGCTTCGTTGATGAGCTTTGCTGCTTCCTCTACATATTTTTTTCTGACGATGGGTTTAGGTCGATAGCTTCTGATATGTATGCAGGGTTCATATTCTTCAAAATCGAATACCTGCAGCTGCGCATTTTTGGTGATGTCTATCAGTACTGGTCCGGGTCGTCCGCTGGAAGCCAGGTAAAAAGCTTTGGCCAGCACGGCAGGTATTTCTGTGGCATCAGTGATCTGGTAATTCCATTTGGTTACCGGCGTGGTGATGTTGATTACATCTGTTTCCTGAAAGGCATCAGTACCCAGGAGATGAGCATACACCTGGCCTGTTATACATACCAAAGGGGTGCTGTCTATCATGGCATCAGCAATTCCGGTTACCAGATTGGTAGCGCCTGGTCCGCTGGTGGCAAACACAATACCTGTTTTACCCGAAGCCCGGGCATAGCCCTGTGCGGCATGTGTGGCTCCCTGTTCATGGCGAACCAGGATGTGTTTTAGTTTATCCTGATAATCGTATAATGCATCATAAATGGGCATGATGGCGCCACCGGGGTATCCGAATATAGTATCCACTTTTTCTGCAAGAAATATTTCGAGCAACGCTGCCGATCCTGATAATTTCCGAACCTGCTTTTTTGCAGGAGCGATCTTGTCTTTTTTTACTGTGAGCGCTTCCATCCTGATTTATTTATCGGGTATTTAAAAATTAAATTCCTTCATTTCCACATTTTCATATTATCACATTACGCTTCATCCGTAACACAACCTTCCGCTGCATTTTTCACACACCGGGCATATTTAAACAGTACTCCCTTAGTTGCTTTCAGTGCAGGTTGTTTCCAGTTGGCTTTCCGTTTGCTGAGAACAGATTCCTCTACGTTCAGGGAGATGCTGTTTTTTACTGCGTCAATTTCGATGATGTCATCGTCTTCCACAAAGGCAATCAATCCGCCTTCAAATGCTTCAGGGGTAATATGACCGACCAC